>NZ_JARAVO010000227.1:4174-15584 GCF_033792805.1 Streptomyces sp. PA03-1a | reverse complement strand
GGGGCCACCCCCGGGCCGAAGGTTGGGGGAGGGCATGTGACGACACGGCCCAGCGGCACACGCTTGCGGCCCGTCGCGGTCCGTGCGCGGCGGGCCGCACGGACCGCGCGCAGTGCCGGCTAGTGCTCGCGCTCGACGAGGTCCTTGAAGCGTTCGAGGTCGTCACGGACCGTGCGCTCGATCGCGCTGACCTGGGCGAAGCCCTTGGGGCCGCCGAAGGCGTCGCGGATCTCGGCGGGGTCGTACTCCATGCGCACCTGGACGCGGCTGTGCTGCTCGTCGATCGGGAGGACCGAGCACGTCCCGGTGATCTCGGCACCGCCGCTGGTGCGCCAGGTCATCTCCCGGGTGTCGCTCCGGGCCTTGGTGCGGTCGGAGAACTCCGCGTCGAGCAAGCCGCCACCGGTCCCCGACACGCCGAGCCGGGCCTTGCCGTCCCCGGTGGCGCCGGCCTCCCGGACACCCGCGACGAACTGCGGGTACTCCTCCAGGCGGTGCAGGTGCTGCCACGCCACCTCGGTCGGCACGTTCAGGTCGATCTGCTCTTCGAGTCTGCTCATGAGCTGCCACCTGCCTTCCTCCCTCCAGCGTGCCCCCCGGCCCCGGCTCACGCCACGTTGACCTCCGGGACGTCTGGGAGGCGAGGGACGTTTGGGACCTCGGTGACCGCTTCCGTTACGGCGACGCGGCCGCCGAGGCGGGGGGCGGCGCGGAGCCCGGCGTCGCCCTGGGTGAGCAGGCGGACGGCGGCCCAGGGCAGGTTCACGCCGGTGAAGGCGGTCTGGAAGATCCCGGCGGAGGGGCGCGGGTTCGCCTCCAGGAGCACGGGCTCGCCCTTGCGGTGGCGCAGCTGCACATTGGAGAGGTAGGCGAGGCCGAAGTGCCTGACGAGGCGACGGGCGATCTCCGTGATGGCGGGGTCGTCCAGCAGGAGCCGGTAGCGGCCCTCCTTGGCCCGGGGGATCGCGGCGAGCAGTTCCCCGCCCGGGGCGGACAGGCAGTCGACGCTGACCTCGGGGCCCTCCAGGTACGGCATGACGATCATGCTGGGCACGTGCTCGCCCTCGTCGGCGGCCCGCTTCATCGCCTGGGCGACCGCCTCGACCGAGGCCATCGGCCTGGCGGGGGCGAGCAGGTCACGGATGTCCATCGGCCGGTCTTCCAGGATACGGAAGCCGAAGGCCGAGTACTCGCCGGCGGGCTTGATGCAGACGGTCTCGCCGGTCGCGGCGAGCTCGTCCACCGCGTCCCGCAGGCCGTCGGCGTCCCGGACCACCCGCCACGGCGGCACGGGGATGCCGGCGGCGAGCGCCTCCTGGTACGTACGGCTCTTGCTGGTCAGCACCTTGACCGAGGCCGGTGGCGAGCACATCAGCCGGGTCCCCGCGGCGGCGAAGTCGCCGGCCCGCCCGGCGAGCGCGGTCAGCCGGCGCGGCGGGACGAGGACGTCGATGCCGTGCCTGCGGCAGAAGTCGAGGGCGAATTCGGCGTACGCGTCGTCGCCGACGTGGCGGGGCTCCACCTCGGCCACGTCGCAGGCGGCCAGGGCGGGTGCCGAGGGATCGACATTGCTCCCGTAGACGCGGACGTCCACGGAGTCGGGGTTGCCGCGCAGCATCCGCATCACCTGGGTGGTGGCCACCCCCGCGCTGCTGAGCCATATTCGGAGGGCTATCGGACGCTCCCCTCATGCATGCGGCGCGGCAGGAAGGCATGCGGGAGCGCACCTTTTCCGGCCGTCCGGGATCTTGTGTGAGGCGGATCATATCCGTGTTCGATGACGCCGGTGTTTCACGTCCGCGGAGCCCACGCGAAGGGCGGACGACCCGCCGTCACTCGTCCGTCCCCCGGGAACGAGCGGGACGGCCGCGGCGGGCCAAGGCTGGGAGGCGACAGCAGCCCCTCCGGCCGGAAGAGAGAACAGCATGGCTGGGCCGTCCTCCCCCGCTCCGCTGCACCGACGCCACATAGCCCGCGCGGGAGCGCTCGTCGCGGCCCTCGCCTCGACGGCGCTTGCCGCCGCCCCCGCCCTCGCCTCGTCGGTCGCCGACGGCGCCGCCGCGGGCCGCGGTGCCCGGCCGACCGTGGTGCTGGTGCACGGCGCCTTCGCCGACGCGTCGAGCTGGAGCCCGGTCGTCGAGCGCCTCGAGAACGCCGGCTACAAGGTCGTCGCCCCCGCCAACCCGCTACGGGGCCTGGTCGGCGACTCCACCTACGTGGCCAGTGTGCTGAAGAGCATCGACGGCCCGATCGTGCTCGCGGGCCACTCCTACGGCGGCGCGGTGATCAGCGGTGCCGCGGCGGGCAACCCGAACGTCAAGGCACTGGTCTACGTCTCGGCGTTCATGCCGGACGCGGGGGAGACCCTGGGCGCGCTCTCGGCCAAGTTCGCACCGAGCGACCTCGCCTCGGCGCAGCGTCCCGTGCCGTACCGGGACGGGTCGGGCAGCGGCACGGACATCTACATCCGCGACTCCGTCTTCCGCAAGGTCTTCGCCGCGGACCTGCCCGTGGCGGCGACCCGGCTGATGTCCGCCGAGCAACGGCCCATCGCCCTGCGGGCGTTCACTGACAAGGCGCCCGGCGCAGCGTGGCGGACCATCCCCTCGTGGGCGCTGGTCGCCTCCGCCGACCACGCCATCAACCCGGCCCTCGAACGCTTCGAGGCCAAGCGCGCGGGCTCGCACACCGTCGAGGTCGACTCCTCGCACGTCGCGATGCTCTCCCACCCCGACGCCGTCGTGCGCATGATCCGCGAGGCCGCCGACAGCACCGCGTCCGGTTCCGAAGGCGGTCCCGCACTCGCCGACACCGGCCCCCGGGACGAGGTCCTCACCAGCGTGGGCGGCGTCGCGAGCGTCGCCCTCGTGGCCGGCGCGGTGCTCGTCGCGGCGGTGCGGCGCTTCCGCCGCTGACCGGCGGCGCGGTGGGGGCGCCGCCCCCACCGCGCCGTGTGCCGTCAGCGGGCCCGGGTCCGCGCTACGCCGCGGCCGGCTTGCGGGCCAGGAACACCGCGGCCAGCACGGCCGCCGCGAAGGACACCCCGGCGACGACCCACAGGCCGGTGTGGATGCCGACCGTGAAGGACGCGCCGATCGCGTCCGTCACCGCGGGTGTGGAGCGGCCGCTGCCGCTTCCGCCGCTGCGCGCCACCGCCACGACCGCGTCGGCGACCGGCGGCGGCACATGGGCGGCCGTCAGCCGCTCCGGGAGCGCACCGATGAAACGGACCGCCAGGACGGCACCGAGCACCGAGGTCGCCAGCACCGAA
This sequence comes from Streptomyces sp. PA03-1a, assembly GCF_033792805.1. NCBI lineage: Bacteria > Bacillati > Actinomycetota > Actinomycetes > Kitasatosporales > Streptomycetaceae > Streptomyces > Streptomyces sp. PA03-1a. Next base: position 12,313 of record NZ_JARAVO010000227.1, on the reverse strand, counting down.
CCGATCTGCCGGAACGCGGTCACGGCGTTCGACGCGGCACCCATCTGCGCGGGCTGCACCACCGCGAAGGCGGCCGCCGTCGACGGCGCGACGACCAGCCCGCTGCCCAGACCGGCCAGGGCCAGGCCCACCGCCGTGATCGCGTACGCGCTGTCCGGCTGCTGCCGCACCAGCACCACGGCGGCGGCGGCCGTCACCAGCGAACCGGCCGCCAGCAGCCGGGCGGCGCCGACCCGCCCGGCGATCCGCTGGGCGACCAGGGTGGACAGCACGAAGAAGACCATCGCGGGCAGCAGCCGCACGCCCGTGGCCATCGGCGCCACGGCCTGCACCCGCTGCAGGAACAGCACCTGCAGGAAGATGACGCCGACGAACGCGAACAGCGCCGCCGCGGCCACCACCAGCGCCGCCGACACCCGCACCGAGCCCATCATGCGCACGTCCAGCATCGGCACGTCCGTACGGCGCTCCACCAGCACCAGCGCCACCAGCGACACGACGCCCACCGCGAGCGCCGCCACCACCACCGGGTCGTCGTACCCGGCGCGGCCGCCGACCGCGATCCCGTACACCAGCGTGCCCAGGCCCAGCACGGACAGGCCCTGGCCGGGCAGGTCCAGCGGCCGGTCGGGCACCTTCGACTCGCGCACCGCGTACAGCGTGACGGCCACCGTGACCACCGCCAGCGGGGTGTTGACCAGGTAGACCGCGGGCCAGTCGAAGCGGTCGAGCAGGGCGCCGCCGAGCAGCGGCCCGAGGGCCAGGCCGAGTCCGGACACCGACACCCACACCGTGATGGAGCGCAGCATGCGCGGCAGGTCGACGAAGAAGGTGGTGGTGATGATCGCCAGCGAGGTGGGCAGCACCAGCGCCCCGCCGACACCGCTGACCGCCCGCCCCACCAGCACCTGCGGGAAGCCGCCGGCGGTGGCCACGACCAGCGAGCCGGCCGCCAGCGCGACCACGCCGGTCAGGAACACCCGCCGCCGCCCGTAGCGTTCGCCGAGCGCGCCGCCCGACAGCACGCACGCGGCCACCACCAGGGTGTAGGTGCTGGACACCCAGCTCAGGTCGGCGGGGGCGACCTGCATGTCGACCTGCAAGGCGCGCAGCGTGGAGATCGCCGCCGTCACCTCGATGAACGACATGAACAGCCCGAGGCAGGCGGCGAGCAGCACCAGCCGGCCGCGCGGGATCACCGGCTTCTGCGGCGCCTGCGCGGACGCGGCGCCCGTCACGGTGCTCACTGGGCGCGCTCCTTCTCCGCCAGGCGCCGGGTGGCGTCGTCCCAGGCGACGGGCAGGGCGTCGCGGGCGGTGGGGTAGAAGACGAACACCGAGCGGTCCATCACCTTCCGCAGCCGCGCCACGATCCGCGCGTGCGGGTCGGTGCGGGCGAAGGCGTCCAGCGCCTCCTGGTCCCGCCACGCCGACAGCGTCCAGAAGGTCCTCTTCAGCGGCTCCGCCCGCAGCGAGGCACCGACCACGCCGGGTGCCGACCGCACCTGCTTCCACACCACCAGCGACAGCAGGAAGAAACGGGGCACGCTCAGCAGCGACTTCACTTGGAGCTTGGAGGCCATGACCACGGCCTCACCGGAGCCGGCGGACTCCTTGGCGGCGGCCCCGGGCATCCAGGGAATGGTGGGCATGGCAGCTCTCTCCTCTTCGGTACGGGTGCGCGGCCGGTGCGCGCCGTCACGGCGGGAACCCCCGCCACCCACATGAGTCCCTCCCGCGGGCCTTCCGGACACCTCCGGGAGGCCGATAGGCCGGTCCGCGCGGCAGTTGGCCTGTTCGCGCCCCCGGTGCCCCCCGGGCACCGATCCGGACACCCGGGACGGGGCGCATCGGCGGCCCCGATGGGCCGGAAACCGTCGATGATGCGGTGTTTGACCCTCCGGCCCGGGCCGCCCTACGTTCCCAGTGCGCCGCCCGCCGCGCCGATCCGCGCGGGACACGGACGACTTCACGCCTTCAGAGGTCCCAGCCCTCTGCGCTCCAGCCGCCGTCGCCCAACGCGACCGGTTCCTGAGAACTGCTCGAGCCGAGGGGCTGCCTGTCATGACCACCCGTGTCGCTGTCGTCGGGGCCGGCATATCCGGCCTGTCCGCCGCGTACCACCTGCCCGACGACGTCGAAGTCACCGTCTACGAGAAGGAGGACCGGCCCGGCGGCCACGCCCTGACCGTCGAGGTGGAGGAGGACGGCCGCACCATCGGGATCGACACCGCCTTCGTGGTCTTCAACTCCCGGACGTACCCGCAGCTGAGCGCCTTCTTCCAGGAGATCGGCGCCACGGCCCTGGACCACACCGGCGGCTTCGACTTCTTCGACCTCGACCGCGGACTCGACTACGGCACTGCCGAGTTCGAGCTCACCGAGGAGGAGATCGCGCGGCGCTACCCGGCTGACTTCCTGCCGCTGTGGCGGGACGCCGAGCGCTTCCACCGCGAGGCCCCCCGCGACTTCCTGCGCAAGCGCACCGACATGGCCCTCGGCGAGTACCTGGACCGGGGCGGCTACTCCGACGCCTTCAAGTACGGCTACGTGGTGCTGCTCGCCACCGCCGTCTGGTCGGTGCCGGCCGAGCTCATCTGGGAGATGCCGGCCACCACCGTCATCGCCTTCTTCATGTCGCACGACCCGGGCGGCCTCGGCGGCCGCTCGGTGGCGTGGAAGACCGTCTCCGGTGGCAGCGTCGAGTACGTCCGCCGGGTCGTCGCCGCGGTCAACGGCACGGTCCGCACCGGCAGCCCGGTCACCAGGGTCCGGGAGGAGGCGGGCCCGGACGGCGGCGTCGTCATCGGCACCGCCGACGGCGAGGAGCGCTACGACTACGCGGTGCTCGCCTCGCACGCCGACCAGACCCTGGCGATGCTGGAGCGGCCGACCGCGCTGCAGGCCGACATCCTCGGCAAGGTCCGGTACAGCTCCACCCGGGCCGTCCTGCACACCGACCCGTCGGGCATGCCGCCGGAGCGCGCCCGCTGGCAGAGCTGGAACTACGGCCTGAAGACCGTCGACGGCCGCACCCGCACCTGGGTCGCGTACTACATGAACTCCCTGCAGGGCTTCACCGCCCGCGAGGACTACTTCGTCACCCTCGACTGCCCGGTCGTCCCCCGCGACGAACTGGTCATCCGCGAGCTGCCGTTCACCCACCCGGTGATCGACCTGGACGTGCGCTCCATGCAGCGCACCATCTACGCCGTCAACGACACCGGCCGGATCAAGCTCGCCGGCTCGTACTTCCACTCGCCCAGGATCGGCCACGACCTGATCGGCTCCCACGAGGCCGGGTACGTCTCCGGGCTCAAGGCCGCCGAGTCCATCGCCCGCGACATCAAGAAGTGAAGTGAGGGAATCCCCATGCAGCGTGTCACCGCCGAGGAAGCGCAGGCCTGGCTGGTCGAGAAGCTCGCGGTCCGGCTGGAGGTCGAGCCGGCCCAGATCGACGTCGACCGCTACTTCGACGAGTTCGACCTCGACTCCACCGAGGCGCTGATCCTCGCCGGCGAGCTGGAGAAGTGGCTCGGCTTCGAGCTGGAGGCGACCGCGCTCTGGTACCACCCCACCATCGCCGCGCTGTCGGAGCACATCGCCGAGGAGAACGCCCGCCATGTCGCAGCGGCCTGACCGTACCGCCCCCCGCCCGGTCCTCACGCCGCTGCGCGAACCGGCCGGCGGGGCGGCCCGCCGGCTCTACGCCGTCCACCCGGGTGCACTGGCGCCCACGGCGTGGCAGCCGCTCGCCGACCGGCTGCCCGCGGACACCGCGCTGTGGCTGCTCGACCTCGGCACCATCCCGGAGTTCTTCGCCGCCGCCCTCGACCCGGACGCGGCCGCGGACACGGTCTCCATCGCCGGCCTGGCGGAGCGCTGCCTGTCCGAACTCACCGCCTCCGCGCCCGCGGACGCGGCGTTCTCCCTGGTCGGCTGGTCCTTCGGCGGCGTCGTCGGGTTCGAGATCGCCGCCCGGCTCGACGCCGCGGGACAGGGCGCCCGGCTGGAGGAACTCGTCCTGCTCGACAGCATCGCCCCCGTCCCCGCCTTCAAGCGCGCCGTCGAACTGCTGGACCCCGCGATGCTCCTCGACTGGTTCGCCATGTACCTCGGCGCCAAGCGCGGCCGCCCGGTCGTCCTGCGCGTCCCGCCGGTCGCCGACACCGACGAGGGCCTGCCCGCGCTGCTTGCCGCGGCCACCGCCCAGGGCGTACTGCCCCCAGGCACCGAACTGGCCGGGCTGCGCAAGCTCTACGCCGCGTACCACGGTGGGCTGCTGCGCAACAACCGCTGCACCGCACCGTACGAACCCGCTCCGCTCGACCGCACGGTCACCCTCGTCAAGCCGGAGCGCTCCCTGCTCCCGGACCGCGGTGACCTCGGCTGGAGCCGGCTCAGCACCCGCCCCGTGCGGCAGCTGGGCGTCCCCGGCGACCACTACACGATGCTCGGGGAACCCACCGCCGTCGCCGTGCTCGCCGGACTGCTGGCCGACCCGGCCGTCGCCTGAGCACTCGTGGATCCGCGCCCCCGCCACCCGGCGCCCATGACCGAGAGGACCGTCGTGCATCACTCACGTCTGGCCGAGACACCGATCGCCATCGTCGGGTTGGCCGGCCTGTTCCCCAAGTCGCGCGACCTGCGCGAGTTCTGGCACAACATCGTGGACGCCCGCGACTGCATCGAGGACGTCCCCGCGAGCCACTGGAACGTGGACGACCACTACGACCCGGACCCCGCCGCCGAGGACAAGACCTACGCCCGGCGCGGCGGTTTCCTGCCGGAGGTCGCCTTCAACCCCATGGAGTTCGGCCTGCCCCCGAACACCCTGGAGGTCACCGACATCCTGCAGCTGCTGTCGCTGACCGTCGCGCGCGACGTGCTGCGCGACGCGGGCACGGACGGCGCGGACTGGTACGACGCGAGCCGGACCGGCGTCATCCTCGGCGTCACCGGCGCCAACTCCCTCACCCAGCCGCTCTCCGCGCGCCTGCAGACGCCCGTGCTGAAGGAGGTCGTGCGCAGCGTCGGACTGAGCGAGGCCGACGCCGAGGAGATCGCCCGCCGCTTCAAGAAGGCGTACGTCCCGTGGGAGGAGAACTCCTTCCCCGGCATGCTCGGCAACGTCGTCGCCGGGCGCATCGCCAACCGCTTCGACCTCGGCGGCACCAACTGCACCGTCGACGCCGCCTGCGCCAGCTCGCTGGCCGCCGTCAAGCTCGCCGTCAGCGAGCTGATCGAGGGCCGCGCCGACCTGATGATCACCGGCGGCTGCGACGCCGAGAACACGATCCTCATGTACATGTGCTTCAGCAAGACCCCGGCATTCTCCAAGAGCCAGGTCATCAAGCCGTTCGACGAGTCCGCCGACGGCACGCTGATCGGCGAGGGCATCGGCATGCTCGCCCTCAAGCGGCTCGCCGACGCCGAGCGCGACGGCGACCGGGTCTACGCCGTGCTGCGCGGCATCGGCACCTCCAGCGACGGCCGCTTCAAGTCCATCTACGCCCCGCGCGCCGAGGGCCAGCAGCTCGCGCTGCGGCGCGCCTACGAGGACGCGGCCGTGCCCGCCGGCTCCGTGGAGCTCTTCGAGGCCCACGGCACCGGCACGGCGGTGGGCGACCACACCGAGCTGTCCGCCCTCGGGTCGTTCGTCACGGAGCAGCCCGGCTCCGGTCAGCTCGGCTACGCCGCCATCGGCAGCGTCAAGTCCCAGATCGGGCACACCAAGGCCGCCGCGGGCGCGGCGGGCCTCATCAAGCTGGCGCTCTCCCTGCACCAGAAGGTGCTGCCGCCCACCATCAACGTCGACCGGCCCAGCGATGCCGTCGACCCCGTGCGCACCCCCTTCTACGTCAGCCCCCAGGCACGCCCCTGGGTCCTGGACCCCTCACGCGACAAGCGGCGCGCCGCGGTCTCCTCCTTCGGCTTCGGCGGCACCAACTTCCACATGGTGCTGGAGGAGCACGACCCCGCCGCGGCCCGCACGGTGCTCGGCCCGGTGGCCCGCACCGGCCTGTGGCACGCCGCCGACCCCGAGGCGCTCGCCCGCCGCCTGGAGCAGGGCGCCGCCCCCGACCCGGCCGGCCGGGTGCCCACGGGCGACGCGCGGCTCGGCATCGTCGCCCGCGACGACGCCCAGTTCGAGGAACTGCGGGCCGCGGCCGTGGAGCTGCTGCGCGCCAAGCCCGAGGCGTCCTCCTGGCAGCACCCCAAGGGCATCACCTACCGCCGCGCCGGGCTCCCGTCCGGGACGAAGACGGCCGCCGTCTTCGCCGGGCAGGGCAGCCAGTACGTCGGCATGGGCCGCCGGGCCGCCCTCGCCCTGCCGCCCGTCCTCGCCGCGTACGACAGGGCCAACCGCATCAGCACCGGCCCGCAGACCCTCGGCCGGGTCGTCTTCCCGCCGCCCGCCTTCGACGACGCCACGCGTGCGGCCCAGGAGGAGGCGCTGCGCCGCACCGACTTCGCGCAGCCCGCCATCGGCGCCCTGTCGGCCGGGCAGTTCGCCTGGTTCCGCGAGCTCGGATTCGCCCCCGACGGGGCCGTCGGCCACTCCTTCGGCGAGCTCACCGCCCTGTGGGCGGCCGGCGCCCTCGACGACGACGGCTTCGCCGAACTGGCCCGCGCCCGCGGCCTGGCCATGGCCCCGCCACGCGCGGCCGCCGCCGACTTCGACCCGGGCGCCATGGCCGCGATACGCGCCGAACTCGGTGAGGTGCAGGGGCTCGTCGCCACCTACCGCAGTGTCGCCATCTGCAACATCAACGCTCCCGGCCAGGTCGTCGTCGGCGGCCCCACCGCCGAGATCGACCGCCTCGTCGCCGATGTCGCCGCCCGCAAGATCCCCGCCAAGCGGCTCCCGGTCTCCGCCGCCTTCCACACCCGCTTCGTCGCCCACGCCGCCGAGGCCTTCCGCGAGGCCGTCGACCGCGTCGGCCTCGGGGCGCCGAGCATCCCCGTCTACGCCAACACCCCGGGCGCCGCGTACGGCACGGACGCCGACGCCAACCGCGACACGCTCGTCGAGCAGTTGCTGCAGCCCGTCGCGTTCCAGACCCGCATCGAGGAGATGTACGCCGACGGCTACCGCGTCTTCGTCGAGTTCGGGCCCAAACGCGTGCTGTCCGACCTCATCGACCGCATCCTCGACGGGCGCGGCGACGTGGTCTGCGTCGCGGTCGACGGCGGGCCCAGCAAGGACGGCGAGATCTCGCTGAAGCGGGCCGCCGTCGAACTGGCCGTCCTCGGCCTCCCGGTCACCGGCATCGACGACCACGCCGAGCCGCTCCCGGACGCACCCGTCCGCAAGGGGCTCACGATCCCGCTGCGCGGCGTCAACTACGTCTCCGACGCACGGCGCGAGGCGTACGCGAAGGCCCTGTCGGAGCCGGGTGTCACCGTCGCGCCGCGCAGGGCGGAGCCCGCCGCGGCTCCGGAGGCGACGCCGTCCGACGCGCTGGGCGACGTCGTCCGTGAGGGCCTGGGGCTCCAGGCCGAGATCCTGGACGCCCACGTCGCGACCGTCCGCGAGGCGATCACGTCCCTGGAACGGACCGTCCGCGCGGGCGGCCACCCCGACACGGACGCCGCACTGCGGCTCATCGAGCAGCACGGCAGCTCCATCACCACCGCCCACGAGCGCGCGACGCGCCTGCTGATCGACACCCTCCGCGGCGACGCCGCGCCCGCGCCGGCCGCGCCCGCGCCCCAGACCGTGCCCGAGGTCACCCCTGTGGAGACCGTTGCGCCCGCGCCTGCTCCTGTTGCTGCCGACACTGCGGTGTTGGTGGCGTTGCTTGAGGTGGTGGCGGAGAAGACGGGTTATCCGGCGGAGATGCTGGAGCCGGGGATGGATCTGGAAGCCGATCTGGGGATCGACTCGATCAAGCGGGTGCAGATCATGGGGGCGCTGCAGGAGCGTTTCCCGGTGTCGGGGGACATCGATCCGGAGCGGCTGGGTGAGCTGCGGACGTTGGACGACATCGCCGGGTTCCTCGGTGGTGTCGCTGCGCCGGCACCCGTGGAAGCCCCTGCTCCTGTTGCTGCCGACACTGCGGTGTTGGAGGCGTTGCTTGAGGTGGTGGCGGAGAAGACGGGTTATCCGGCGGAGATGCTGGAGCCGGGGATGGAT
>NZ_JARAVO010000227.1:0-4077 GCF_033792805.1 Streptomyces sp. PA03-1a | reverse complement strand
GCGGGTGCAGATCATGGGGGCGCTGCAGGAGCGTTTCCCGGTGTCGGGGGACATCGATCCGGAGCGGCTGGGTGAGCTGCGGACGTTGGACGACATCGCGGGGTTCCTCGCCGGTGCCTCCGCTCCCACCTCCGGGCCCGCGCCCGTCCCCGCGACCCGTGCGGAGGCGCCGTTGACGGTGACGTACCCGGCCGCGCCCGGGATCGGGCGGACGTTCGCTTCATTACGCGAACTGCCCGCGCCGTACGCGGTCGTGGGGGCGTACGCCGAGCAGCGGACCGCGCTCGTGGTGGACGACGGGTCGACGCTGACCCGGCCGGTGGTGGCCGCGCTGCGCGCGGACGGCTGGCGGGTGGAGGTCGTGGGGCTGCCCGACGGGGTGGCGACCGCGGCCGAGGCGGACGCCGTACGGTCGCTGCGGACGTGGGAGGCCGACGAACTGGCCCGCGTCGTGACGGCGGGCAGGCTCGACCTCGTCGTCCAGGTGGCGGCCGCGGCCGGGGAAGAGTGGGCCGATGCCGCGCGGCGGCTGGCGCACACCGTGCTCGTGGCCCGGCAGACGCAGCCCGCGCTGAAGGCCGCGGCGGCCGGGGGCACGCGCGCGGCGTTCGTGGCGGTCACGCAGCTGGACGGGGCGAACGGCTACCGCGGTGGTGCGTCCGGCCCGGCGCTGCTGGGCGGTGTGAGCGGACTGGTGAAGACCCTCGCCATCGAGGCGCCGGAACTGTTCACCCGCACCGTGGACTTCGCGCCCGGCCTGGACGACCACACAATCGCGGCCCGCTTCCTGGGTGAGATCAAGGACCTGGCCGGCGACCTCGCCGACGTCGGGCACGACGCGCAGGGCCGTCGCACCGTCGTGCCGTCGGCGCAGGCACCGGCCGGGCCCGCGGTGGCCGTGCCGGAGATCGGCGCGGACGACCTGCTCGTGGTGACCGGCGGAGCGCGCGGCATCACGGCGGACTGCCTGCGGGCGCTGGTGGCGGCCCGCCCGGCGGGGCTGCTGCTGCTCGGCCGCAGCGAGGCCGCCCCGGAGCCCGAGTGGGCCGCCGGGCTGGAGGGCACCGCGCTGAAGGGCGCGATCGCCCGGCGGATCGCCGCCGGCGGCGAGAAGCCGACCCCGCGCGGGGTGGAGGCGGTCTACCGGGAGCTGACGGGCAGCCGGGAGATCTCGGAGAACCTGCGTCGGCTGAGGGCGTACGGCGGGAGCGTGCAGTACGTCGCCGTCGACATCACCGACGCCGCCGCGGTGAGGACCGCCCTGGCCCCGTACGCGCCCCGGGTCACCGGGGTCGTGCACGGCGCGGGGGTGCTGGCCGACCGGCTGATCGTGGACAAGACGGCGGAGGAGGTCCACCGCGTCCTCGGCACAAAGATCGTCGGCTTGGGCAACGTCCTGGACGCGCTGCGCGGCACCGCCGCCCTGCGGCACCTGGTGTTCTTCTCCTCGGTCGCCGGGTTCTTCGGCAACCGCGGCCAGTCCGACTACGCCGTGGCCAACGAGGCGCTGAACCGGCTCGCCGTACGGCTCAAGCGGGAGCTGCCGTCGGCCCGGGTGACCTCGGTCAACTGGGGTGCCTGGGACGGCGGGATGGTCACCGACGACCTGCGCCGGATGTTCGCCTCGCGCGGGGTGGAGCTGGTCCCGGTCGCGACCGGGGCGGGCATCTTCGCCGAGCAGTTCACGGCGGAGCGCGGCCACGACACGGTCATCGTGGCGGGCCCGCTGAAGCCGCTGTCGGCGCCGCCCGCCACCGGGTCCGGCGCGCCGGTGTCGCTGCTGGTGGACCGTGGGCTCGACCGGCTGGCCGCCGAGACGGTGCTGGCCGACCACGCGATCGGCGGCAGGCGGGTGCTGCCCGCCACCGCCGCCGTGGGCGCCCTGCTCAACGCCGTCGAGACGGCGACCGATGGGACGGTCACCGAGGTGAGCGGGTTCAAGGTCTTCAAGGGGGTCGTCCTGGACGGCGCCGAGGGCGAGGTCCCCGAGCGGCTGCGGCTGTTCGTGGAGCCCGGCCGGAACGCCGGCCCCGGCACCCTGGACGTGCTGGCCTCCGCCGTCGACACCGCCGGGCGCAGCCGCCCGGCGTACGGCGGCACCGTCGGCACGGACGGACCCGGCCCGCGTCCCGCGGACCGCGCGGACCTCGCCGAGGCGGCCCGTGCGGCGAGCGGCACCGACGCCGGCTACCTCTACCGCGACGGCACGCTCTTCCACGGCCCGTCGCTGCGCGGGCTGCGCCGGATCCTCGCCTCGGACGAGCACCGGCTGCTGCTCGGCGCTCGTCTCGGCGACCCCGTCCCGGCGCACGGCGCCTACCACGGCCTGCGGCACAGCCCCGTCCTGGCCGACCTGCTGCTGCAGGCCGGGCTGGTGTGGGTCCGGCTGTTCCGCGGCCGGGCCAGCCTGCCGATGGAGGTCTCCCGGATCCGGCTCTTCGCCCCCCTGCCCGCCGACGAGGACTTCCTGATCGCGGTGGAGGACGTCCGGCCGGCCACGACCGGGGTGACCTGCTCGATCACCGCGCTCGACCGCGAGGGCCGGGTCTTGCAGGTGCTCGACGGGGTGGCGTTGGTCGAGGACCCGGAACTGGAGGGCAAGTTCGGGCCCTCCGGGCGGTCCGGCGCGACCGCCGCCGTCCCGGTCTGACGACCGCCGACCCGACCGGACCGACTCGGACACTCGGAGGCTGACCCACCATGGGCACGTACGCGATCGTCGGCCTGGCCTGCCTCTTCCCCGGGGCAGGGACACCCGACGACTACTGGCGGAACCTGACCGGCGGCGTGGACTCGCGCACCGACGGGGACAGCCGGATCTTCGGGCAGGACCCACGGGTCCGCGAGACCGACCCCGACGACCGGCACCGCATCTACTGCACCCGGGGCGGGTTCCTCACGGAGGAGGACGCGACGGCCTTCGACCCGAGCGGATACCTGCTCCCGTCCGACTACCTGGCCGGCCTGGACCGCTCGTTCCACTGGGCGCTCCGGGTGGCCGGGGACGCTCTGGCCGACGCGGGCTCTCCCCCCGGCGCCGCGGCCGGCCGGAGCGGACGGAGGACCGGGGTGGTGTTCGGGAACTACCCGTTCCCCACCCCGGCCTCCGGCAGGGTCGCCGGAGAGTTGTGGGACTCGGCGGTGGCCCGGGGACTGGCGGACGCCGGTCTCCCGGCGGCGGCACCCGGCGGCGACCCCGCCGGGGCCGCCGGCCCGGCGGGCACCGCCGCCGCCCACAACCTGTGGGCGGGCGGGATGCCCGCCCAGGTGGTGGCCGCGGCGCTCGGCCTCGACGGGCCCCGCTTCACCCTGGACGCCGCCTGCTCCTCAGCGCTGTACGCGCTGAAGCTGGCCTGCGCCCACCTGGAGACGGGCCGCGCCGACCTGATGCTGGCGGGCGGGGTCTGCGCCCCCGACCCGACCGTCATCCACCTGTCCTTCTCCGACCTGCGGGCCTATCCGCCGGACGGCTTCAGCCAGCCCTTCGACGCCCGTTCCCGGGGCATCGTCACCGGCCAGGGCGCCGCCATGGTCGCCGTGAAGCGCCTGGCCGACGCCCGGCGCGACGGCGACCGGGTGTACGCGGTCGTCGACGCGCTCGCCCTCACCAACGACGGCCCCGGCAAGCACATGCTGGTGCCGAACGCCGCCGGGCAGCTCGCCGCGTACGAACTCGCCTACCGCGAGGCGGGCGTGGACCCCTCGGCCGTCCAGTACCTGGAGTGCCACGCCACCGGGACGCCGCTCGGCGACAGCACCGAACTCGGCGGGGTCGAGGCGTTCTTCGGCCGCGGACCGCTGCTGGGGTCGGTCAAGTCCAACATCGGCCACCTGCTGACCGTGGCCGGCATGACCAGCCTCATCAAGGTCGTCCTCAGCCTGTCGCACGGCATGATCCCGCCCACCATCGGCGTCGGGCAGCCCCTGCCGGGGACCGTCGCCGACCGGGTCGTCCGTGAGGCGGTGGCCTGGCCCGAGCCCGCGGGCGGCGGTCCCCGCCGGGCCGGCGTCTCGGCCTTCGGCTTCGGCGGTACGAACGCGCACGTCGTCCTCTCGGCCCCCGACCCCGACCCCGAC
>NZ_JARAVO010000226.1:0-15605 GCF_033792805.1 Streptomyces sp. PA03-1a | reverse complement strand
CACCCGGCCCGCACTCCCCCTGCCCAGCGCCCACTACGGCCTCGTGGGCCTGCGGCAACGCGCCGCGCTGCTCGGCGGCACCGTCACCTCGGGCCCGACGGCCGACGGCGGCTACGAGCTCAGGCTGGAACTGCCCGCCGCGGGCACCTGAAGCGGCGCCGCCCGGCCCCGCTCCGCGGCCGCCGCATGCACCCGGCGTGCCAGGAGTTTGCCGAGCTCCCACAGGAGCAGCAGGACGACGGCGGACAGCAGGGCCCAGCCGAACTGCCGCAGGTTGATCCCGGTGGTGCCCAGGATGCGCCGGAAGCCGTCCATCTGGGTCACCAGGACGGCGAGGACGAACTCGCCCAGGGCCGCCCAGTTCATCTGCTTGCTGTCGAAGGTGGTGGTCGTGAGGACGGAGGCGGTTTCGCTGCGGCACTCGAACGCGGCCACGATCAGGCAGAGCGCGAAGGCGGTGAAGGCCATCGAGTTGCCGACGGCGGCGCTGTGGAAGTGGCTCTCCCCCACCTTGATCAGGGCCAGCAGGATGACGGTGACCGCCAGCCCGCTCAGCCCCACCGTGATCAGCACGGGCCTGGTGAGCACGGACTGTCCGCGGGGCCGGGGCGTGCGGCGCATCAGGCCGGGGCTCTCCTGGTCGAAGCCGAGGGCGAAGCCGAAGGGGGCGTTGACGACGAAGTGCACCCACAGGACCTGGGCGGGGGTGAAGGGTTCACCGGCGGCGATGTTGAGCAGGGTCGCGCCGAGGAAGGTCAGGACGAAGGTGACCAGCAGCAGGAGGACGAAGCGGATGTACTTGGTGAGGTTGTCGTAGAGCTTCCGGCCCTCCTCCACCGCGTGGATGATCGTGGCGAAGTTGTCGTCGGACAGGATCATGCGGCCGGCGTTCTTGGCGACGTCGGTGCCGCTGCCCATGGCGATGCCGATGTCCGAGGCCTTGATGGCGGGGGCGTCGTTGACGCCGTCGCCGGTCATCGCCACCACCTCGCCCTTCTTCTTGAGGGTGTCGGCGAGCAGGACCTTGTGCTCGGGGGCGACCCGTCCTACCACGCCGATGTCGTCGATGCGGGCGAGGCGTTCCTCCTCCGGCAGCGCGGCGAAGTCCGCGCCGAGCATCGCCTCGCCGGGGATGCCGAGCTGCCGCGCGATGGCGGCGCCGGTGGTGACGTCGTCGCCGGTGACCATGCGGACCCTGATGTGGGCGGCCTGGGCGTCCGCGACCGCGTCCCGGGACTCCTCGCGGGGCGGGTCGATCATGCCGACGAGGCTGGTCATCCGCAGGTCGGTGACGAGGGCGAGGAGGTCGCCGGCGGGGTCGAAGCCGGCGGGGTCCAGGTCGCGGGTGGCGGCGGCCATGACGCGGCGTCCCTCGCCGCCCATCCGCTCGGTGGCCCCCTGGGCGCGCCGGCTGAGGTCGTCGTCCCAGGGCACGGTCGTACCGGCGGACAGCGCGGTCGCGGCCCGTGCCATCACGGCCGGCGCCGCGCCCTTGACGAAGCACCGTACGACCGGGCGGCCCGAGGCGTCGGTGGCCGAGTGGAAGGTGGCCATCAGCTTGTAGCCGGGGTCGAACGGCAGGGTGGCCAGCCGGGGCAGCCGTTCGCGGGTGGCCTCGATGTCCAGCCCGGCCTTGTGGCCGAGGACGAGCAGCGCGCCCTCGGTGGGGTCGCCCACCACCGTGCCGTCCACCAGTTTGGCGTCGCTGGCCAGCACGTACGGCAGGATCGCGTCCTCGATGCGGCGTGGTGGATCCTGCCCTCCAGGCCGTAGCCGGTGCCGGAGACGGTGTAGCGGTCGGTGGGGCTGACCACCTCGACGGCGGTCATCTGGTTCATCGTCAGGGTGCCGGTCTTGTCTGAGTTGATGGCGGAGGTGAAGCCGAGGGTCTCGACCGAGGGCAGTTCCTTCACGATCGCGTTGCGCCGGGCGAGGTTGAGGCTGCCGACCGAGAGGATCACCTGGGTCACCGTGGGCAGCGCCTCGGGGATCGCGGCGATGGCCAGGGACACCGCGCTGACGAACAGCGCGTCCCACTCCTGGCCGCGGGCACGGCCGAGGGCGAACATCACGACCATCGTCAGGCCCGCGGCCGCGGCGATCCACAGGGTGAGGTCGTCGAGCTCCTTGGTCAGCGGCGACTGCTCCTTGGCGGTGGCCGACAGCATCCCGGAGATCTTCCCCAGCTCCGTGCCCGAGCCCGTGCCGGTGACGATCAGGACGCCGCTCCCGTGCGTGACGGGGGTGTTCATGAAGGCCATGTTGGTCTGGTCGCCGGGCCCGAGGGGGGTGGCGCCCGCGGGCAGGGCGCCGGTGTCCTTGACGGCGGGGACGCTCTCGCCGGTCAGCGCGGACTCGTCGATCTGCAGGGCGTTGGCCCGGACGATCCGCCCGTCGGCCGGCACCTGGTCGCCGGCGGCGATGAGCACGATGTCGCCCGCCACGACTCCCTCGGCCGGGATCTCCGACTCGGTGCCGTCCCGCCGCACCCGCGCGGTCGCCTTCATCATCGACTTCAGGGCGTTCATCGCGCTCTCGGCCTTGCCCTCCTGGCGCAGCCCGACGACCGCGTTGAGCAGGGTCAGCAGGACCAGGAGGATGCCGGTGCTCCACTGGGCGATCAGGAACGAGACGACGGCCGCGGCGACCAGGATGATCTGCATGTAGCTGCGGTACTGGTCGAGGAAGCGCCGCCACGCCGGCGGCGGTTTCTCCTCGGGCAGCGCGTTCGGGCCGTGCGCGGCCAGCAGTTCGGTCACCCGCGCCGCCGGCAGGCTGGCGTCCGGGTCGACCTCGAACGCCATGGCGACGTCCTGCGGGGACCGGGCGTACCAGCCTTCCGGTGACGCGGGCCGTTCCCCCTCCGGGTGGGGCTGCACCGTCATCGTCCTGCCTCCGATCCGGTCGCTGCGTCGGGCCGTCGGGCGGCCCGGCGGTCCGGCGGTCCGGCGGTCCCGGCCCTAGGCCGTGTCGTCAAATGAGCGCCGGCCGCCCGGAGGGCGGGCTCGGCGGCGTCTGGTGCGGTGCATCGCAAGGCGGAGAGTCGTCCTCGTAGTGGGTTACTCGGACGATTCGACAACGCAGCGTGGGGGCACCCCCGGCCGAAGGCTGGGGGAGTGCCGTACCAGGCGTCGCCGAGCAGGCGGGCATTTGACGACACGGCCTAGCGGCGCCGCGCGTCCTTCGTCCGCCGCCGGGCCGCGTACGGGTCGGCCGGCGCCCCTTGCGGGGCCTCGGCCTCCAACTCCCGCCGGGCGGCGAGCAGGTCGCGCCGGGCCTCCTCGCCGACCGTGGGGTACTGGGGGTCGATCTCCATCAGCGTGTGGGCGAGCACCGCCGCGGCGCAGATCCGCGCGAACCACTTCCGGTCCGCCGGGACGACGTACCAGGGGGCGTGCTTGGTGCTCGTCGCCGACAGCATCTCGGAGAAGGCCCTCTGGTACTCGTCCCAGTGGCGGCGCTCCCGCACGTCGGCGGCGGAGAACTTCCAGTTCTTCTCGGGGAGGTCGATCCGCTTCAGGAAGCGGGCGCGCTGCTCCTCCTTGGAGAGGTTGAGGAAGACCTTGACGACCTTGAAGCCGTTGTCGGTCAGGTAGCGCTCCCAGTTGTTGATCTCCTGGTAGCGCCGCTCCCAGATGCCCGCGCCCTTGGGCTGCTCCGGCAGCTTCTGCCGCTGGAGGACCTCGTGGTGCACCCGGACGACGAGGACCTCCTCGTAGTGGGAGCGGTTGAAGATCGCGATCTCGCCCCGCGCGGGCAGCCGCTGCGCGTAGCGCCACAGGTAGTCGTGGTCGAGCTCCTCCGCGGAGGGCACCTTGAAGCTGCTGACCCGCACGCCCTGCGGGTTCACCCCGCTCATGACGTGACGGATGGTGCCGTCCTTGCCCCCGGCGTCGAGTGCCTGGAGGCAGAGCAGCACCCCGTAGGTGTCCTGGGCGGCCAGCCGCGCCTGGTACTCGGCCAGCAGCGACACACCCGTGCTCAGCAGTCCGACGCCGTCCCGCTTCTTCAGGCTGCCCTTGTACCGGGGGTCGAAGTCCCTGGCCAGGTCCACGGTGAACCCGGGCTCCACGCGCAGCGGCTCGATGAACGCGGCTATGCGCCTGGCCTGAGTGTCCGCCATCGCCGTCCGGCCTTTCTACGAGCGGGGATACCCGCCACGGTCCGCCGCCCCGGACGGTGCGTCAAACGGACCGGGTCCGTTCGCCTGAACGGGCGGCGCCGGCCGCGGACCGGATCGGCGGCCCGGCCTGCCCGCACCTGCGCCACTCCCGCGGGCTGCAGCCGAACCGGTCGTGGAACCAGCGGGAGAACGCGCTCAGCGACGAGAAGCCCAGCAGACGGGAGACCTCCGTGAGCGACCGGCACGGGCCGGCCACGAACTTCCGCGCCAGGTCCATGCGGGTGGCGTTGAGCAGCGAGGAGAACGTCTCGCCCGAGCGGGCCAGGTGCCGGTGGAGGGTGCGCCGGTCGACGCCGAGGCTGCGGGCCACCTGCTCGATCGAGCAGCGGCCGGAGGGCAGCAGCACCTCGATCAGTTCCCGCACCCGGTCCACGACGGCGGCGTCCCGGGGACCCGCGAGCACCTGCGGCCGCCCGCCCGCGTACCCGGGCGGGCGGTCCGCAGTGGCGTTGCGGGCGTCGAGGTCGTCGTCCCGCAGGAGGATGCCGTCGAACTCCCGGTCGAACTCCACGACCGGGCCGAACAGCCGCCGGTGGGTCACCGTGTCCGCCGGTGCGGGGTGGGCGAACCACACCGAGAGCGGCTGCCAGTGGGGGTGCAGCACCTCGCGCAGGGTCCGGTGGTAGGCGGCGACGGCCAGTTCCGTGGCCTGCCGGGCCTCCATCGGCACGCCGAGCCGTACGCCCACCCTGAGGGCGGCGAGTCCGTCCGCCTCGGACAGCCGGGCGTCCAGCACCTCGTTGTACACGCGCTGGTGCCGGATCAGGACGCCGAGCACACCGCGGACGTCGGGCTCCTGACGGACGACCAGGCCGATCGGGCCCAGGTCGCGGAAGCGGCGGAACTCCGCGAGGAGCAGCCCGAAGTCCTCGTGCCCGGAGGCCTCCGCCGAGAGTTCCAGTACCTGGGCCACGGCCGCGCCGGAAATCCACCGCTCCGGGACGGCGAGCGTCGCGACGTCCAGGCCCACGCGCCTCATCAGCGTCCGCGGGTCGATGCCGAGGGAGCGGCTCAGCTCGGCGTATCCGCTGAGCGCGGCGGTACGGACCAGGGGCCGCAACGGCGCACACCCCCTCTCCGTCCGAGAATGACGGGCCCACCGTCACGCCGGGCCGGGCACGCGGCGGAGTCGGCAACCTAGCACGGCACCCGGCACCCGGCACCCGGCCCGGCCTTCGTGGACCTCGCCGCCGGCGGGCGGGCCGGTCAGCCCGCAGGCGCGGGGAGGGCCTGCTCGGTCCAGATCGTCTTGCCGTCCTCCGCGTACCGCGTGCCCCACAGGTCGGCGAGCTGGGCGACGATGAACAGCCCACGGCCGCCCTCGTCCACGGTGCGCGCGTGCAGCAGGTGCGGGGCGGCGGGGCTGGTGTCCCGGACCTCGCAGGTCAGCATCCGGTCGTTGATGAGGCGCAGCCGCATCGGGGGGCTCCCGTAGCGGATCGCGTTGGTGACCAGTTCGCTGACGATCAGCTCGGCGTTGAAGACGGTGTCCTCGTCCGCTCCCCACTCGGCGAGCCGGTCGCGGACCAGGGCCCGCGCGGTGGCGACCGCCGTGCGGTCGTCCGCGAGCGGCCAGGCGGCGACGCGGTCGGCCGGGAAGGGGCGTGTGCGGGCCAGCAGGAGCATCGGCAGACCCTGGTCGACGCCACCGGGAAGCGTGTACATGATCTCGTCGCAGATGTCCTGGAGCGGACGGTCCGGCCCCGGCCGGCCGCCCTTGAGCGGTGTGGAACCGCCCGCCAGGTGCAGGGACAGCACCGGCGAGCTGGTGAAGGCCAGGACGCTGCCCTCCGGGATGTCGAGCTCGGCGGCGGCGAAGGGCGTCCCCCCTGCGGTGCCCAGCCGCGGCCCGTCCGGGATCTCCGGGATCTGCGCGCTGCCGTCCGGCCGTACGAGCACCGGCGCGAGATGACCGGCGCGGGCCATCGTGCATCTGCGGGTCAGCGGGTCGTACACGGCGTACACGCAGGCGGCGGTGAGGGTCTCCCGGTGCAGTGGGTCGGCGGGCGGCAGTGAGGCGCGCTCGGCCGCCAGGTGCGTCGTGATGTCGTTGAGCCGGGCCAGCAGCTCGTCGGGCCCCAGGTCGAACGCGCTCAGCGAGCGGATGACGGTACGCAACTGGCCCATGCCGGCGGTGGCGTGGATGCCCTGTCCCGCCACGTCCCCGACGACCAGCGCGGTCCGGGCGCTGGACAGCGGGATCGTGTCGTACCAGGACCCCGCCGCGCCCTCCCTCGCCGCCGACAAGTAGGCGGTCTCCAGCGCGGTGTGCGAGACGGGGCGACGGGGCAGCAGCTGCCGCCGCACCGTGGCGGCGACGCTGTGCTCCCGGGTGTAGCGGCGGGCGTTGTCGATGCACAGGGCGGTGTGGTCGGCCAGCTGCAGCGCGATCTCCACGTCCTCCTCCGTGAAGGGCTCCAGGCGTTCCGTGCGGTAGAGGCTGATCAGCCCGAGCACCGTCCCGCGCAGTGCCAGCGGCACCGTGAGCAGCGTCTGCATCCCCGAGGCACGGATCGCCTCGGCGCGGGCGGGGTCGGTGGCCAGCCACGGCAGCCCGGAGTGCAGCCGCACCACGCGGGGACGCAGGTCGGTCAGCGCCTGGGTGTACGGGGTCGGGTCGGGCAGGCTCCGCACGTCGCCCACCGGGTACGCCTGGGGCTGCCCGAGGCCGGCGCTGCTCCCGAACGCGGCCCGCCGCAGCGGGGTCCCCGGGGGCAGCGGCGACAGCGGCGGGTCGTCGCCGCGGACCACGTCGTCGACGACCTCCACCACGACGACGTCGGCGAAGGCGGGCACCACGGCGTCGACGAGTTCCTCGCAGGTCACCACCACGTCCAGGGTGCGGCCCACGCGATCGCGCACCGCGTTGAGGACGCGCAGCCGGGCACGCCCCTTCTCCCGCTCGGTCACGTCGACCACGGCGAGCGCGACGCCCAGGACCGTCCCGTCCGGGTCCTCCAGCCGGAAGACGGAGAGCGAGTAGGAGTGCGACTCGCCGTCCCCGGTCAGCGGGTACGTCCGCACGAGGTCCTCGATCAACGGGACGCCGGTCTCCAGCACCTGGCGCAGGCGCACCTCCACGTCGTCGGGCGAGACGACGGGATAGGCGTCGCGGAAGTACCGCCCGAGGAGGTCCTCCGAGCGCACCCCGCGCATGGCAGGGGTGCCCATGTTGACGCGGACCACCCGCAGGTCCGGGTCGAGGACGTGCAGGCCGACCGGCGACTGGGTGAACAGGGCGCGCAGGATCGCCGCCTCCGCGTCACCCATGGGAGCGGGCGGGCTGCCGTGCGCCACTGGAACCACCTCCGTCGGCGCCCGCCCGGTGGACACGGGATGGGCGCCGCCTACGGCCGTCCTCCCCAGGTTTAGTGCGAACCACCGCAACCGGCGACCCGGGCGGCCCGGATGCCTGACACCGCCAGGACACGCCGCCCCGCCCGCCTCAGGACTCGGACAGCGGCTGCTCCGCCCAGATGGTCTTCCCGCCCGCCGTGTAGCGGCTGCCCCAGCGGCTGGAGAGCTGGGCGACGAGGAACAGCCCGCGGCCGCCCTCGTCGGACAGCCGGGCCCGGCGCAGCCGGGGCTGGGTCTGGCTCGGGTCGGACACCTCGCAGACCAGGGTGTCGTCGCGGATCAGGCGCAGCCCGACGGGGTCGCCGCCGTAGCGGATCGCGTTGGTGACCAGCTCACTGGTGATGAGTTCGGTCGTGAACGCCAGGTGCTTGAGGTCCCACAGCTGCAGCTGGCTCTCCACCGCGGTCCTGGCCCGCGCCACGATCGCGGGATCGGCGGGGAACTCCCAGGTGGCGACGGAGCCGGGCGGCAGGGGGCGCATGCGAGCGACGAGCAGCGTGACGTCGTCCCCGGGCGGTTCGGCGAGGAGTTCGTCGAGGATCGCGCGGCCGGTCTGGGTGGGGGTGCGGGTCCCGCCGGGGTCCGTGGCGAGCACCGAGCACAGACGCCCGAGCCGCTCCTGCGCGGAGCCGTCGGGGTGGGACAGGAGCGGCTCGTTGAAGAACGCGAGCAGACCGCCCGGGGGGACCTCGAAGCCGACCGGCTCGAAGGGCAGGCTGTCCACGCCCAGCGCCGGACCGGGCTTGAGGCCGATCACCTGGGCGGGGGCGCCCGGCGCGGCGTACACCGGCGCGGGATGCCCGGCGCTCGCCATCTCGCAGCGGCCCTCGACGGGGTCGTAGACGCAGTACAGGCAGGTGGCGCCGACCGCGCTGCCGCCCGCCGTGCCGTCCTGGTCCTCGCCGTGCGGCGGGGCGACGTCGCCGAGCCTGACGACGAGGTCGTCCATGTGGGCCAGGAGCTCACCGGGCGGCAGGTCGAGGTCGGCCAGGGTCTGCACCGCCGTGCGGAGCCTGCCCATGGTGGCCGCCGCGTTCAGGCCGTGGCCGGTGACGTCCCCGCTGACCAGCGCCAGCCGGCTGGAGGACAGCGGGATCACGTCGAACCAGGCGCCGCCGACCGCTTCCGTCGTGCCCGCCGGTACGTAGCTGCCGGCGGTCAGCACCCCGGTGGTCTCGGTGATCGACGGCGGGAGCAGGCTGCGCTGGAGCGCCTCGACGGTACGGTGCTCGCGCGTGTAGCGGCGGGCGTTGTCCAGGCCCAGGGAGGCCCGTGAGGCAAGCTCCTCCGCGAGGCCGGCGTCGCCCGGGCCGTACGGCGGGAGGGCGGCGGTCCGCCACATCACCAGGACGCCGAGCACCAGGCCGCGGGCGATCAGCGGCACGCTCAGGAAGGACACCGCCGTGTCGGGCAGCAGCAGCCGGCTGCGTTCGAGGTCCCCGGCCAGGCCCTCGCGCCAGGAGGTCAGGTCCGACCTGAAGACGGCGGCACCACCGCGCAGGTGGTCGCTCTCCAGGCTGCGCAGGCGGAAGCCGGCGCCCCGGGGGTGGATCTCGGGGGGCCAGGAGCCGTCCGAGGAGGCCACGGCTACCCTGCGGAAGGGGGCACCGAGCCGGAACTCGCCGGGTTCCTGGCCGATCAGCACGGTGTGGGTGAGGTCCACCGCGGCCAGGTCGGCGAAGCGGTGGGAGACGAGCACGTCCACGAGTTCCTGGGCGACCCTGGCGACGTCCAGGCTGCGGCCGATGCCCTCCGCGGCGGCGTGCATCAACTCCATGCGCTGGCGGGCGGCGTACTCCTGGGTGACGTCGGTGAAGATGACGGCGACCCCGACGGGGCGGTCGTTCGCGCCGTGCAGCCGGAAGGCGGAGAACGACGCCACCCTTTTGACGTCCGGTGTCCCCTGGCGCCGGGCGCTGTGCACCCAGGCGACCAGCGGCTCCCCGGTCTCGGCCACGTGCCTCAGCTGCTCCCGGAGCGCCGCCGCGTCCTTGGGGAGCAGCACGTCCTCGACGGTCCAGTCCGTCGGATCCACGCGGACGCCTGCTTCCGGCGGGAGGTCGATGCCGGAGACGAGGTTGAACCGGGTGGTCTCCAGCGCCATGTCGTGGATCGCGAGGCCGACGTGCCGCTGCTGGAAGAGGGCCCTGAGCAGTGCCTCGTCCTCCCTGCGGCGTTCGGCCACCGCGCGGGGTGTGACGGTCACGACCATCCCCCCGGTCGGGCCGCCGCCCGCGGCCGTCGGCTGCACCCGCAGCCGCACCGGGACCGTGGTGCCGTCGCTGTGCCGCAGCTCGGCGTCCTCCTCCGCTTCGGCGGCGCCGGCCGCGGGGAGGAGGCGTGCCCACACCTCCGGGGCCGTCAGGAGTTCGGCGACCGGGTGTCCGCACACCGCCCCGGGGGGCCGTCCGGTCAGCTCGTGCACCGATCCGGTGCACATGAGCACGTCGCCGTGCCCGTCGACGACGAACAGGGCGCCGCTGCCGTCATGCGGCGAGCCGAGGTTGTCCAGGTCGGTGTGTGTAGTCACCCGGTCGTCCGATGTCGTGGTTCCCCCTCCCATTCAAACCCCCGGGAGCCCGCACGCGCATCGCCACCGGGCCCGGTCGGGCGCCGTCGCCGCCGGCGGCTCAGGGCGCGGGGCGGCCGGTGACGTCGACCCGGCCGAACGCCGCGCCGGCGCCCCTCAGGGAGACTTCGCCGGGGGCGAGGTGGTCCACCCCCGGGACGCCGCCGTCCGGGGTGCCGGACAGGAGGGCGGCCAGCTCGGCGGTGGTGACGGGGGTCCCGGGCAGCACGCCGGGCGGGGCGGCGGACGCCGTGACCGTCCACAATGCGGCCCCGGCGAACACCGACTCCTCCACGCCGCGCAGCCATCTCACCAGGGCACGGCGCGACGAGGAGGCGGCCCGCTGGTGGACGACCACCCCGAGCAGCGGCCCGGCCCACCGCGCGAGCCGCTCCGGGGGCCCGGAAGCGGTCACCTCGGGGCCGAAGGGCCGGCCGACCATGAGCAACGGCGTCCCGTGCTCGATCTTCCGCACCTCCGCGCGGAGATCGCCGTACGGCAGGACGGCCCGGGTGGCGCGGCCGGTGAGCGCGGAGAGCGCCGGCCGCTCCCCCCACGCCGCGTCCAGTTCGCCGAGCCACCGAGCCAGTTCGCCGGCCGTGGTGACCGGCCTGCGTTCGAGGACGGCCGGGTGCAGGAGGAGCCCGGACTGGTGTGCGAGGGTGTCCGGTCGCGTACGGACGAGCACCCGGCCGTCCGCGGGGCGCGGCCCGGAACCGGCCGGACGCCCGTCGCGTGCCTCCAGGCCGATCAGGACGTCGCCGGAGCGGTGGTACAGGGTGACGGCGAGCGCCTCGGGCAGCGGGTGGGCCGGCGCCTCCCGGCGCGGGACCGGTACGGGGAGCAGCGGCGACAGCTGGTGCAGCCATGCGGCGAGCGCGGCCGGATCGGCGACCGGGGCCGTGAGGCGTACCGTGCCCGCGCGCTCGCCCGACGGCACGACGCGCAGGGCGTCCGCGCCGGTGCGGCCCTCGACGCGGAGCTCGACCGAGGTCTCCCCCTGCCGGGCACCGCGGTGCGTGATGGCGCGCAGCGCGTCGGCGCCCGCGGCGGCGAGGAACCGGGCGAGGGCGCCGGTGTCACCGGCCCGGTGGATCACGCTCCCGTAGTCGGGGAAGACCGGACCGCTCCACACGTCGTACCCGGCGACCGTGTCCCCGAGCAGCTTGCGCCGCACACCGTCGAGCCAGTCGGCCAGTTCCCCGGAACCGGCCCGCCACAGCAGTGGATCGTCCACCGCGCCCCCTCCCCCGAGTTTTACGGCACATTAAGTCCAGGGTGTGCCAGGGCCGTCAACTCCCGGCGGCGGATGACCCGTACTGGGGGGCGCGTGGTCGCACGCCAGGGTGCTCCCTGCGCACTTCTGTGTGCAGAGCGCTTACGGAGGCCTACTGTGCGCACATGCCAGCAACCCCGCTAGAACGCGCCGAGCATTTCGTGTGGCTGACCGCACGCGTGCTCGAGCAGCGCAGGTTCGCGTACCACTTCCGGAACGGCCCGGCGGACGCGGTGGAGACCGCGCTGACCGCCTACCGCAACGGCGACGACGGCTACGGCCACGCCCTCGAGCCCGATCTGCGCGGCACGGTCAGCCAGCCGCTGCACGTGGCCCACGCGCTGCGCGTGCTCGACGAGATCGGCAGGTGCGCCGGCCAGCGCGCCGAGCGGATCTGCCGCTACGTGACGGCCGTGTCGACCCCGGAGGGCGCGCTGCCCGCGCTCCACCCCTCGCTGCGCGGCTTCCCCGTCGCTCCCTGGCTGCCCCTGGTCGACAGCCCGCCGGGCGGCCTGCTGGCCACCGGGCCGGTGGTGGGCACGCTCCACCGCAACGAGGTCTGGCACGCCTGGCTGTTCCGGGCCACGGACTTCTGCTGGGAGGCGATCGAGACCCTCGACAAGACCCACCCCGCCGAGGTCGTGGCCGCGATGGCGTTCCTGGACCACGCGCCCGACCGGGCGCGGGCCCGGGCGGCGGCGGCGCGGCTGGGACGGATCGTGCGCGAGCAGCGGCTCGTCGTACTGGACCCCAGGCGGCACCCGGAGGCCGCGCCGCCGTCCGGATCCCCGGACGGCGAGCACCGTTTCGCGTTCGACTACGCGCGCACGCCGGACTCCCCGGCGCGGGAGTGGTTCACGGACGCGGAGATGGACCGCGCGCTGGACTTCCTGGCGGCCGGCCAGCAGGACGACGGCGGCTGGCCCGCGCGCCGGGCCGCGTGGGCCCCCGGGACCCTGCTGGAGTGGCGGCCGCTGGTCACCCTCGACGCGCTGCTCACCCTGCGGGCGTACGGACGCCTCGCCTGAGGACGGCTCACCCGGCGGCGTCGCGCAGCAGCAGCGCGGCCAGTGCCAGGGCCGTGCCGTGCGGCGCGGCGAGGTCGAGCCCGGTGAGTTCGCAGATCCGGGCCAGCCGGTTGTCGACGGTATTGGGGTGCAGCCCCAACTGCCGCGCGGTGCTGCGGCGTTCCTGCCGGCTGCCGAGGTAGGTCCGCAGCGTCTCGACCAGGTCCTGGCGGCCCGCGATCGGGTCGAGCAGGGCCGCTATGCGGTCGCTGCTCTCGTCGCGCCGCGACAGGTGGTACTCCAGCAGCACGTCGTCGAGCCGGTGCAGCCCCGGCGGCAGCCCTCCGGCGCGCGCCACCCTCAGCACCTCCGTCGCCGTGCGGGCGGCACCGGGGATGTCCGCGGGGCCTGCGGCCGTGACGGCGGCCAGCCGCACGTCCGCGGAGCAGGCGCGGCGCAGCGGTGCGAGCAGCGCGTCGTCGCCGCCCGGCAGCACCGGGCGGCCGGGGACGACGGCGTGGCCGCCGGTGTCGTCGAGCAGGGCCGGCACCTCGGTGCCGAAAGCGCGGTCCAGCGCGGCCTGGGCCCGGCGCGACCTGCGGTGCGCGGCCGCCGGGGGGCGGCCGGCGGCGTCCTCGGGCGGGAGGTGGAGGGCGAGCACGAGGGCGCCGCCCGCCAGGCCCAGCCGCCCGGCGGGGAACCGTTCCGGCGCCAGGGAGCCGTCCAGCAGCGCCCGCACCAGGGCGCGGCGCTCCTCACGGCGTTCGGCGGCGAGCGTGCTCTGCTCGTCCAGGTACGTCTCGGAGACGGCGCCGACGATGCCCTCCTGGATGCCGATGAGGACGTCGGCGAGTTCGGCGAGCGCGGCCTCCTCGCCCGGCCGCGCCGCCTCCCGCAGCGCCCGCCACAGCACGGCGGTGCCGCGCAGATGGCCGCGCAGCACCAGGTGCAGGGGCAGCCCCTCCTCGGCCCGCTGGGCGGCGCGTTCCCTGAAGCGGTCGAAGTCGCCCCGCTCCGGCCGCTCGGCGGGAGTGCCGTGGACGACCCGGCGCAGGAAGAGCCGCAGGCCGTGGCGCGCGGTGGCGGCGAGCTCCCCGTCCTTGACGTCCGCGGGCAGCTCGGCATAGCCGGGGAGGTCGGCGAAGGCGCGCGTCGTCATGGAGCGGGCGATCTCGTTCACCCTGTGCTCGCAGCGCGCCGCGAGGGCGCGGGCCGCGTCGGAGAGGACCGGCAGGGAGTCGACCGCCATCGTCCCACCCTCACTTGCGCATCCGTTGTGACGGGTCACATTAACCCGTCACCCGGTGACGGCCCGCAGCGCTCCGGTCACCACCACCGCGACGGCGACGACCACAAGGAAGGGAGCGCGCAGCAGGAGGGCGACGCCGGCCGCCGCCAGACCCGCGGCGCGCGCGTCGATCACCAGGCCGCGCCCGTCCCCGAAGGTCTGCAGTGCGGTGAGGGCCGCCAGCAGGGCGATGGGCAGCAGCGCGGCCAGCCGCCGCACGACGGGGCGTTCCAGGAAGCCCGCGGGAACGGACAGGCCCAGCAGTTTCACGGCGTAGCAGCCGAAGGCGGTGACGCCCACGGCGATCCACGTGCTCATCGGTCGGCCTCCTTGCGGCGGGTCGCGGCCAGGACGAGCGGTGCGGCCAGCGCCGCGACCAGGACGGGCACCCCGGCGGGGAGCAGCGGCAGGCACACCAGGGCGAGCGGTACGGCGACCGCCGCCGTGGCCCGCTCGCGGCGGCCCCGCAGCATGGGTGCGAGCAGCGCGAGGAAGACCGCCGGACCGGCGGCGTCCAGGCCCCAGTCGGCCGGGTCGCCGAGCGCGGCGGCGCCGAACGCGCCGAGGAACGTGGTCAGGTTCCACAGCGCGTAGAGGGTGGCGCCGGTGACCGTGAAACCCAGCCGGGCGCTCGCCCGGTCGGGCTGCGCCAGGGCGACGGCGGACGTCTCGTCGATCACCCACTGCGCCGCGAAGGGGCGCAGTGCGCGCGGGACGCGCAGCAGTTCGGACAGCCGCAGCCCGTAGAAGGCGTTGCGCACCCCGAGGAAGAGCGCCCCGGCGGCGGCCGCCAGGGGAGCGCCGCCCGGGCCCAGGGCGCCGACGAGCGCGAACTGCGAGGCGCCGGTGAACACCAGCAGGCTGAGCGCGCAGGTCTGCAGCAGGCTCAGGCCGGCCCCGGCCGAGGTCACTCCGAAGGCGAAGCCGGACAGGCCGACGGCGACACCCACTCCCAGGGCGTCGCGGACCACCGCGGAACGCGGCTTGAGGGACGGCGGTGGGTGCGGCCGGTGCCGGCCGGCTTCCATGGGTGCTGCGGTCACCTGCCCGACGCTAGGCCGCGCCCTTGGGGCCGTCTTGTACGTTCTTGCGCTCCCGCTGGTACGCGCCCGGCGGCACCCCCACGATCCGCGTGAAGTGGCGGTTCAGATGGGGCTGGTCGGTGAAGCCCACGGCGACCGCGGCATCGGCCGGTGCCGTCCCGTCGTCCAGCAGCCGCCTCGCGCGCCGGACCCGGGCGTCGGTGAGCCAGGCGTGCGGGGGCATGCCGTACAGGTCGCGGAAGCCGCGCAGCAGCGCGAAGGGACTCGTGCCCAGCCCGGCCGCGAGCTCCGCCAGCGGCGGCGGATCGGTGAGGCGCGCCTCCAGGATCTGCCGGGCCCGCTCGGCCTTGCGGGCGCCCGCGGTGAGAAGGGCGCGCTCGGGCAGCGTGCCCCCGTGGGCGCGCAGCAGCCGGGCGACGGCGAGCCGCATCATGGTGTCGGCGGCGAGCGCGTTGCCCTGGTCGGCCGCCCGCAGCACCTGGGTGACCAGGTGCACGGCGTACGGGTCCTCTGCGACGGCGACGGTGAAGCCCGCCGTCCCGCGGATCGCCGTCGTCTCCGCCGCGACGGAGGCCACGACGTCCGTCCCGGGGTAGAGCACGCTGTACGTCCACCCCTCGGGCACGCCCGCGTGCCCGGTGTGCGCGGTGTCGGGGTTGATCAGCGCCACCGCCCCCGGCCCCGCCCGCTCGATCGTGCCGTGGTGGTGGAAGGCCTCGACTCCGTGGGTGATGCCGGCGATCACGAACGACTCGTGCGTGTGCCGGACGAACGTCTTGCGCACGTACCGTGCCCGCAGGAGATGGACGTCCGGCAGGCCCGGATGCCTCCAGAACCGCGCCCGCTCGTCCGACCCCATCCCCCCATTCTGCGCCGTACCCG
>NZ_JARAVO010000225.1:0-15678 GCF_033792805.1 Streptomyces sp. PA03-1a | reverse complement strand
CCTCCCACCCGGGCTACCCCGCCCAGCCCGGCTACGCGGTGGGCCCCTACGGCGGATGGGCGCCGCCCGTCGCCCGCAACGGCGCCGGCCTGACGGCGATGATCATGGGCATCGTGGGCGCCGTCCTGGCCGTCTCCTGCTTCGGGGCCTTCCTCGGCCTCCCGCTCGGCATCGCGACCGTTGTTTGCGGCATCGTCGGCCTGCGGATCGCCCGGCGCGGCGAGGCGACCAACCGGCCGCAGGCGTTGACCGGCCTCATCCTCGGGATCGTCTCCATCGGCCTGTCGGTCGCGATGATCGCCCTGGTGTTCAGCGGGATCGACGACGGCTGGTTCGACGGGTCCGGCGACGACCTCATCACCTCCCGGAACGGCGACTGGGCGGCGCCGCTGGACGTCGACGGCACCGCGCTCTATGACGACGGGGTCCACGTCACGCTGTCGGACGTCCACCGGGATATCGTCCTCCCGGAGAGCCAGCTCGACGGCGGCATCGCCGTCACGTTCTCCGTCGAGTTGGAGAACACCGGCGACACGACCGCCGACCTGGGCGAGAGCGAGGTCTCGGCCTACGCGGACGACTTCGAGGACGAGAGCCTGACCGACCTGACCGCCGGTGTGGGCCTGCCCGACGAACTGTCGCCGGGGGAGCGCGCGACGAGGGAGATCACCGTACTCGTGCCCAAGGACGACGAGGACGGCACCTTCCAGGTCGAGGTCGCCCCCGGATTCGACTACGACTACACCTACTGGCACCTGGACGTCCCGTAACGGGGGCGCCGCGGGGTCGCCTCAGCGCCGTACCGCGTCCAGCGCCAGCAGGGCCACGTGCAGCGAGAGGCAGGACTCGACCTGGTCCAGGTCGATGCCGAGGACGCGCTCGACCCGGTGCAGCCGGTCGTAGAAGGAGGGCCGCGACAGGTGCGCGGCGTCCGCCGCGGCCGACTTGTTGCGGCCGGCGTCCAGGTAGACGGTGAGGATCCGGACGAGGTCCGTGCCGTGCTCGGCGTCGTACGAGAGCAGCGGGCCGAGTTCGCGCTCGACGTACGTCTGCAGCCGCGCGTCGTCGCGCAGGAGGTGCAGCAGGCCGCGCAGCCGGACGTCCGGCAGCCGGTAGTACGCCCGCCCGCCGCCCGCCATCACCCTCTTCTCGGACGGCTGCGCCCTGCCCCCTTCATTGCGGCCGCCGTGCATCGCGGCGTCCGCGACCTGTGCCGCCTCCAGCAGGGTGCGGCGGGCGTCGCGCAGGGAGCCGACGGAGGAGCCGGCCGCCATGACGAAGGCGGGGCCGCCGTCGGGGGCGGGCTCGGTCAGCCGGGTGAGGGCGGCGGCGAAGTCCTCCAGTGCGGTGTGCTCGTGGTCGGACGGGCCCAGGGAGACCAGCACGCCGACACCGCCGTCGTCGAGGGTGCCGGTGAGCGCGGTCAGGCCCCGCTCGCGCACGGCCTGGGCGGCGGTCTCGGTGAAGTCCCGCAGCCGGGCCTGCGCCTCCAGGGCGGCCGAGGCCGGTCCGCCGCGCAGCCGCAGCATGACGCCGACCAGCCGCCGGCCCTCCAGCGGCACGCCCAGGGCGCGGGCGCGCAGCGCCACGTCGGAGACGGTCAGGGCGTGGGTGAGGATGCCGGAGAGCAGGGTGCGGTGGGTCTGCCGTTCCAAGGACTCCCGGTCGCGCTCCAGCAGCCGGTTGAGCGCGAGGGTGGCCGCCCCCCGCTCCAGCAGCACGCTGTGCCGGTGCGGGCGTTCGCCCGGTTCCGGCTCCTCGCCCGGTTCCGGCTCCTCGTCGGGCGCGGGCTCGCCGACGATCACCAGCCTGCCCCAGTCGCGGCCGCGCGCCCCCACGCCGGTGACCGTCCAGCCGGTGCGCGGGTCGTGGCCGGTGCGCCCGGCCGGGTGGACGCCGCGGCTGCGCCGCTCCCAGCCGTCGAGCAGGGCTTCGGGGTCCTGGCCGGCCGGGTCGAAGGCGAGCACCTGGTGGGAGAGGTTCTCCAGCACCACGGGCGCGCCCGCCATCCGGGCCACCTCGCGCACGACCTCCTCGGGCTCCGCGCCCTCGACGGACAGCTCGTTGAAGATCTGGTGCACCGCCTCCGACGCCCGCAGCTCGGTCAGCTGGGCGTCGACGACGTGGGCGTGCACGGCCTCGGTCACCGCCACGAAGCGCACCTCGGTACGGAGTGCCACCAGCGGCAGTCCGCGCCGTTCCGCGGCCCGGACCAGGGGGCGGGGGAGGGCGTCCGCGTAGCGCCGGCCCAGTTCGACGACGAGACCCGCCGCGCCGACGTCGGCGAGGCCGTCGATGTAGCGGGCCAGGGACTCCTTGTCGTCGGGCAGCATCACGCCCGTGGTGAGGACCAGCTCGCCCCCGTGGAGCATGCCCGCGATGTCGGCCAGCTCGCTGATGTGCACCCAGCGCACCGGGCGCTGCAGTCCGCCGGAGCCGGCGACCACCTGCGGCGAACCCCGCCTGAGCACGTCCAGTTCCAGGACCTCGGCGACGGTGGGGAACACGGTGACCTCCGGGGCGAAACGGGGCGGAGCGTCGTGCCACCGTAGCTCCAAGGTGTAAAGGCCCCCGACGCACGGCATGCGATGTGTCGGTTGCCCGGTGTACGTGGCGCCCGGCATCGTCCACGGTGACGATCTGGTGCGGTCCGTCAGGTGAACACAGAATTCGTCGCGTAACCAAAAGGCAACAACGGAATCACTTGTTGGGGCGAGCCTACTCTGTCAGGATCGTCCACCAATCAAGGCTTTGGCCACGCCGCCGAGCCGAGTGCGAGGAGAAGACGATGGACCTCAGCGCGAACGGCGAGTTCGATGTGAGGGAGCGTTTCGCCGAGGGGGCCCAGTACATCGGCGGAACCTTGCGCCCCGGCACCTCGGGCCGGCGGCATCCAGTGGTCGACCCGGCCACCGGCGAGACCGTGTACTCCTGTGAACTGGCCGGCACCGCCGACGTGGACGCCGCCGTCGACGCCGCCGCGCAGGCGCTGCCCGGCTGGGCCGGCGCCACCCCCGGTGCGCGCTCCGACGCCATGCACCGCTTCGCCGGCGTCCTGGCCGCGCAGGCCGCCGAGTTCGCGTACGCCGAGTCGCTGCAGTGCGGCAAGCCGCTCCGGCTGACCACCGAGTTCGACGTCCCGGGCACCGTCGACAACACCGCCTTCTTCGCGGGCGCCGCCCGCCACCTGGAGGGCAAGGCGGCGGGGGAGTACTCCGGCGACCACACCTCCTACGTGCGGCGCGAGCCCGTCGGCGTCGTGGGCTCCATCGCTCCGTGGAACTACCCGCTGCAGATGGCCGCCTGGAAGGTCCTCCCGGCGATCGCCGCGGGCAACACCATCGTGCTCAAGCCGGCCGAGCTGACCCCGCTGACCTCGCTGATGTTCGCCCAGGCGGCGACCGAGGCGGGCATCCCGCCGGGCGTGGTCAACATCGTCACCGGCGCCGGCAAGGAGGCGGGCGAGCACCTGGTGGGGCACCCGGACGTCGCCATGACCTCCTTCACCGGCTCCACCGCGGTCGGCAAGCGCGTCGCGGAGATCGCCACCGCCACCGTCAAGCGGCTCCACCTGGAACTCGGCGGCAAGGCGCCCTTCGTCGTGTTCGACGACGCCGACCTGGAGGCGGCCGTCCACGGCGCGGTCGCCGGTGCCCTGATCAACACCGGCCAGGACTGCACCGCAGCGACCCGCGCCTACGTGCAGCGCCCCCTCTACGACGCCTTCGTCGCCGGGGTCGCCGACCTCTTCTCCGGCATCCGCGTGGGCGATCCCTTCGACGCCAAGACCGACCTCGGCCCGCTGATCTCCCACGCCCAGCGCGACCGCGTCGCCGGCTTCGTGGAGCGCGCCCGCTCCTACGCCACGGTCGTCACCGGCGGGCAGGCCCCCGCGTCGGCGGGTGCCTTCTACCGGCCCACGCTGGTCACCGGCGCCGCGCAGGACAGCGAGATCGTCCAGTCCGAGATCTTCGGGCCGGTACTGGTCGTGCTGCCGTTCGACGGCGATGATGAAGGTCTGGCCCTGGCCAACGACACGCCGTACGGTCTGGCCGCGTCCGCGTGGACCCGTGACGTCTTCCGTGCGGGCCGTGCCACCCGTGAGATCAAGGCGGGGTGCGTCTGGGTCAACGACCACATCCCGATCATCAGCGAGATGCCGCACGGGGGCTACCGGGCCTCCGGGTACGGCAAGGACATGTCGGCGTACTCCCTGGAGGAGTACACGCAGGTCAAGCATGTGATGTACGACAACACCGCGGTCGCCAGGAAGGACTGGCACCGCACGATCTTCGGCGACCGCTGACCCCTCGGCCGCCGGCCCCTCCGGGACCGCCCCCACCGGCCCGCTAGCCCGTCCGTCCCACGCACCACCGCCCCTGGAGGCCGCACCGCAATGGAGATGTTCGAGGGCCTGTCCGAGCCCGTACGCAAAGCGTGGGAACGCAGCCTGACCAACGGGAGGGCATCCGTCAGCCGGCGCCGGGTGCTCGGCGCGGGGCTCGGCGTCGCGGGTGCCGGGGCGCTGTCCGCCTGCGGCATCCCGGCCGCCACCAACAACCAGGGCGGTGTGAAGAGCGACGACCTGTCCGACAAGGACAAGTCGCTGGTCTTCTCGAACTGGCAGCTCTACATCGACATGAGCGACGACGAGAAGCACATGCCGACCCTGGAGGCCTTCGAGAAGAAGACCGGGATCAAGGTCAAGTACAGCGACGACATCACCGACAACGTCGAGTTCTTCGCCAAGATCAAACCGCAGCTCGCCGCGGGCCAGTCCACCGGCCGCGACCTGGTCGTCCTCACCGACTGGATGGCCGCCCGGATGATCCGTCTGGGCTGGGCCCAGCCGCTGGACCCCACCTACCTGCCGAACGCGTTCACCAATCTGGAGCAACGTTTCCGCAACCCCGACTGGGACCCCGGACGCGCCCACTCCTACCCCTGGCAGGGCATCGCCACCGTCATCGCCTACAACGAGAAGGCGACCAAGGGGAAGAAGGTCGGCAGCGTCTCCCAGCTGCTGGACGACCCCGACCTCAAGGGCCGCGTCGCCATGCTCAGCGAGATGCGCGACACCATAGGCATGACCCTGCTCGACATGGGCAAGCGGCCGGAGTCCTTCACCGCGGACGACTTCGACGCGGCCGTGGCCCGCGTCCAGAAGGCCGTGGACAACAAGCAGATCCGCCAGTTCACCGGCAACGAGTACACCGACGGCCTCGCCTCGGGGAACATCGCCGCCTGCGTCGCCTGGGCCGGCGACCTGGTCCAGCTCCAGGCCGACAACCCCGAGATCAAGTTCGTGATCCCGCCCGCCGGCTACATCTACTCCACCGACAACATGCTGGTCCCGGCGGGTTCCAAGCACCGCAAGAA
Organism: Streptomyces sp. PA03-1a; assembly: GCF_033792805.1. Taxonomy (NCBI): domain Bacteria; kingdom Bacillati; phylum Actinomycetota; class Actinomycetes; order Kitasatosporales; family Streptomycetaceae; genus Streptomyces; species Streptomyces sp. PA03-1a. The sequence continues at coordinate 10,299 of NZ_JARAVO010000225.1, read as the reverse complement.
CGCCGAGCGGCTCATGGACTGGTACTACCAGCCCGCGATCGCCGCCGAGCTCGCGGCATGGGTCAACTACATCACGCCCTGCACGGGCGTCTACGAGGAACTCCTCAAGATCGACAAGGACGTGGCCACCAACCCGCTGATCATTCCCAACGCGGAGATGAAGGCGAAGGCCCATCCCTTCCGGTCGCTCTCCTCCAAGGAGGAGACCGCCTTCGAGGACAAGTTCGCCAAGCTCATCGGCGCCTGACCGGCCACCGCAGTTAGGGATCTGACGACATGACCCAGCAGACCGCACCGCTCACCGAGCCGGCCGGCGGCAAGGACCCCGCCTCCGCGGGCGGCGCCGTGACCCTCACCGGCATCGGCAAGGACTACGGCGACTTCACGGCCGTCCACCCGCTCGACCTCACCATCCCCGAGGGCTCCTTCTTCGCCCTCCTGGGCGCCTCCGGCTGCGGCAAGACCACCACGCTGCGCATGATCGCCGGTCTGGAGGACCCCAGCAGCGGCACCGTCCGCATCGGCGACCAGGACGTCACCGGCCTGCCGCCGTACAAGCGCCCGGTCAACACGGTCTTCCAGAACTACGCGCTCTTCCCGCACCTCGACATCTACGAGAACGTCGCCTTCGGCCTGCGCCGCCGCGGCATCAAGTCCGTCAAGGGCCAGGTCGGGGACATGCTCGACCTCGTCGAGCTGGGTCATCTCGCCCGCCGCAAGCCCCACCAGCTCTCCGGCGGCCAGCAGCAGCGCGTCGCCGTCGCCCGTGCCCTGATCAACCACCCCAAGGTGCTGCTCCTCGACGAGCCGCTGGGCGCCCTGGACCTGAAGCTGCGCCGCCAGATGCAGCTGGAGCTCAAGCGCATCCAGACCGAGGTCGGCATCACCTTCGTGCACGTCACGCACGACCAGGAAGAGGCCATGACCATGGCCGACACCATCGCCGTGATGAACGCGGGCCGCATCGAGCAGCTCGGCGCGCCCACCGACCTGTACGAGAACCCCAGCACCACCTTCGTCGCCAACTTCCTCGGCCAGTCCAACCTCATCGAGGCCGAGGTCGCCGGTACCAGCGGCGACGACCTGCTGCTCAGCGTCGGCGACGGCCGTCTGGCGATGCCCACCGCACGGTGCGCCCCCTCCGTGCAGGCGGGCGACAAGCTCCTCGCCGGGGTGCGTCCCGAGAAGATCTCCATCGTCCACGCCGACGACGCGGCCGAGGTCCCCGAGGGCCGCAACAAGATCACCGGGCGGATCGTCGACGCCAGCTTCATCGGCGTCTCCACCCAGTACGTCGTCAACAGCCCCTGGTGCCCGGAGCTGGCCGTCTTCGCGCAGAACGTCGAGCGCGACGGCCGTCTCGTCCCCGGCGCCGAGGTGGTGCTGCACTGGAGCCCCGCGCACACCTTCGGTCTCGACGCCGCGCAGGACATCGAGGCCGGGGAGGTCAACGCGTAATGGCCGCCCTGTCCACCGCCCCCGCCGGGGCGCCGGAGGAGACCCCGCCGGTCCCGGCCGGCGCCGCCGCCCGGCGGCGCAGACTCGTCCCCTACTGGCTGCTGCTGCCCGGCATCCTGTGGCTGCTGGTCTTCTTCGCCGCCCCGATGGTCTACCAGGCCTCGACCTCGGTGCAGACCGGCTCCCTGGAGACCGGCTACCGCGTCACCTGGCACTTCGCGACCTACTGGGACGCGTTCAAGGAATACGACGTCTTCTACCTGCGCTCGCTGATCTACGCCGGCATCGCCACCGTGCTGTGCCTGGCGATCGGCTACCCGCTGGCGTACACCATCGCCTTCAAGGCGGGCCGCTGGCGGAACGTGCTGCTGGTCATGGTCATTGCGCCGTTCTTCACCAGCTTCCTGATCCGCACCCTGGCCTGGAAGACGATCCTCGCGGACGACGGCTACGTCGTCACCGTGCTGGACAAGCTGCACATCCTCAGCGTCACCGCGTCCCTGGGCATCACCGCCGACGACCGCGTGCTCGCCACACCGCTCGCGGTGGTGTGCGGTCTGACGTACAACTTCCTGCCCTTCATGATCCTGCCGCTCTACAGCTCGCTGGAGCGCATCGACCCGCGGCTGCACGAGGCGGCGGGCGACCTGTACGCCCGGCCCTTCACCACCTTCCGCAAGGTGACCTTCCCGATCTCGCTCCCCGGCGTCGTGGCCGGCACGCTGCTCACCTTCATCCCCGCCTCCGGCGACTACATCAACGCCGAGTTGCTGGGCAGCCCCAGCGAGCAGATGATCGGCAACGTCATCCAGTCCAAGTTCCTCACGGTGCTCGACTACCCGACCGCCGCCGCGCTGTCCTTCATGCTCATGGCCGCGATCCTGGTGATCGTGTCCGTCTACATCCGCAAGGCGGGGACGGAGGAACTGGTCTGATGCCCGTGCTGAACTGGGTGCGACGGCGCCTCGTGGTCTTCGCCGCCGCGGCCGCACTCGCCTACATGACGATCCCCAACGTGATCGTCCTGATCTTCTCCTTCAACCAGCCCAAGGGCCGCTTCAACTACTCCTGGAACCACTTCTCGCTCGACGCCTGGGCCAACCCCTGCGGTGTCGGCGACATGTGCGACTCGGTGTCGCTGTCCCTGGAGATCGCCGTACTCGCCACCATCGGCGCCACGATCCTCGGCACCATGGTCGCCTTCGCGCTCGGCCGCTACCGCTTCCGCGGCCGCGGCCCGGTGACCGGCCTGATCTGGCTGCCGATGGCGATGCCCGAGATCGTCATGGGCGCCTCGCTCGGCACCCTCTTCCTCAACATGCGCATCCAGTTCGGCTTCTGGACCATCCTCATCGCGCACATCATGTTCTGCCTCAGCTTCGTCGTGACGGCGGTCAAGGCGCGCGTGATGAGCATGGACCCGCGACTGGAGCAGGCCGCCCAGGACCTGTACGCCACCCCGTGGCAGACCTTCTGGCGGATCACCTTCCCGATCGCCGCGCCCGGCATCGCGGCGGGAGCGCTGCTCAGCTTCGCGATCTCCATCGACGACTTCATCATCACGCAGTTCAACGCCGGCCCGGCCACCGTGACCTTCCCGATGTTCGTCTGGGGCGCGGCCCAGAAGGGCCTGCCCGTCCAGGTGAACGTCATCGGCACGCTGATGTTCGTCGTGGCGGTGCTGTGCGTCGTCGTCGGACAGCTGCTCAGCCGCCGCAGGAAAGCCCATAGTTAATCCGCCGACCGCATCCGCAAAGGTGTGAGACCCCATGGATCCAGCCCGTTCGCTCGCCGACGCGCAGCCGACACCGTTCTGGCTGGAGGACCCCGGCAGGCCGCAGGCCGGCTCCGCCCTCGTCGGCGACGAGCACTGCGACCTGCTGGTGGTCGGCGGCGGCTACACCGGGCTGTGGACCGCGTTGCTCGCCAAGGAGCGCGACCCGCGGCGTGACGTCGTCCTGATCGAGGGCAAGGAGGTGGGCTGGGCGGCGTCCGGCCGCAACGGGGGCTTCTGCGCCGCCAGCCTCACCCACGGCCTGGCCAACGGACTCGCCCGCTGGCCCGAGGAGTTCGGGCGACTGGAGGAGCTGGGCAACCGCAACCTCGACGGCATCGAGGAGGCGGTGGACCGCTACTCCATCGACTGCGACTTCGAACGCTCCGGGGAGATCGACGTCGCCACCGAGCCCTACCAGCTCGACGACCTCCAGGCCTCCGCCGAGGAGGCCGCCCGGCACGGCGTCGAACTGGAGCTGCTCGACCGTGACCAGGTCCGTGCCGAGGTCGACTCGCCGACCTTCGTCGGCGGGCTGTGGGACCGCAGGGGCGTCGCCATGCTGCACCCGGCGAAGCTCGCCTGGGGCCTGCGGCGGGCCTGCGAGGAGCTGGGCGTACGCGTCTACGAGCACACCCGCGCCACCCAGCTCGCCCGCAACGGCTCCGGCATGGCCGTGCGCACCCCGTACGGGCGGGTCTTCGCCCGGCACGTCGCGCTCGGCACCAACGTCTTCCCCTCGCTGGTGCGCCGGGTGCGTCCCTACATCGTCCCCGTGTACGACTACGCGCTGGTGACCGAGCCGCTGACGCCGCAGCAGCTCGGCGCGATCGGCTGGAAGAAGCGCCAGGGGCTCGGCGACAGCGCCAACCAGTTCCACTACTTCCGGCTCACCGCCGACAACCGCGTCCTGTGGGGCGGCTACGACGCCATCTACCCGTACGGCGGCCGCCTGGACACCGCCCGCGACGAACGCCCGCAGACGTACCTGAAGCTCGCCGGCCACTTCTTCCGCTGCTTCCCGCAGCTGGAGGGCGTGCGCTTCAGCCATGCGTGGGGCGGCGCGATCGACACCTGCTCGCGCTTCTCCGCCTTCTACGGCACCGCCCACGACGGGAAGGTCGCCTACGCCGCCGGCTACACCGGCCTCGGCGTCGGCGCCACCCGCTTCGGCGGGGACGTCATGCTCGACCTGCTCTCCGGCGAGCGCACCGAGCGCACCGCACTGCGCATGGTCCGCACCAAGCCGCTGCCCTTCCCGCCCGAGCCCCTGGCATGGGCGGGCATCGGCCTCACCAAGTGGTCGCTGGACCGGGCCGACCGCAACGCCGGCCGGCGCAACCTGTGGCTCAAGACGATGGACCGGCTCGGCCTCGGCTTCGACAGCTGACCGCCCCTGCGGCACCCCCTGCGCACCCTGTGGACCGGATCACCCCATCGGGCGTGGTGAAACCCGCGTAATGATCCGGGCCCGGCCTCCTCTCTCCGCGTGACAGCACGACAGCGCACACACGGAACGGAGGAACCGGCATGGTGGGCACAGACGCGCGGGGCGCGGTCGAATGGCTGGTTTCCGTGGCACCCGATCCCGACGCCACCCGGTGGGAATGGGAGCGGCACCCCCTCGGGGTGACGCTCCTGCCCGCCGGGCGGCTGTGGGACGTCCTCATCCTCACCGGCGAACTGGGCTACCCGACGCTCGACGTCCTCACCCGTCTCGTCGACCGCCCGGGCCCGGTCCTGGCCGACTTCGGCGACTCCCGCATGGGCTACTTCGTGCCCCCGGGCACCGCCGCCCGCTGGATTGGCACCGGGGTCCGCACCGCGGGCCCCGGCACCTGGATCGTGGTCCCCTACCCCGGCCGCGCCACGGGCGGAGTCCGCTGGCTCGTGCCGCCGGACGGCACCGGCAACCTCACGGACCCCGGCGTCCTGGAGCTGGCCATGCACGAGGCGGCGGCCCACCTGGCGGGACGGCGCGGCCGTGATCCGGGCGAGTGATCGCGCGCCCGGGGGCCCGCCACCCGTACGCCCCCGTGCGCGACACTGGTGCCATGATCCGCACGGAACGCGGCCGGCCCCGGAGCGGCCCCGGATACCCGGGTGCGCCACGGCGCGCGCCCGCTCCCGCGCCTGCCGCCGCGGCAGGCTGACATGGACCTCACGCCCGGCCTCGCGCACCTCGTCGAGACCGCGCTGCCCGTCTGCGGGCGCCACGGCCTCGCCGTGGCGGGCGGTCTCGCGCTGATCGCGCACGGCTTCGACCGCCGCCCGTCCCGCCACCTCGACCTGGTGACCTTCAGCTCCACACCGGCCGGCGACATCGGTGCCGCGCTCGCGGCCGCGTACGCCGGGGCCGGTTACGAGGTGGTCGCGCTGCCCGGCACACCGCTGGCCGCCCACCTCGGGGTCACCTCGCCGGGCGACGCCGGCCACACGGTCCACGTCGCCAAGCAGCCGCTCTCCCGTCCCCCGGTCCGTGTCGGCCTCGGCCTGTCCGGGCCCGTGCCGGTGGTGGCGCTGGAGGACTGCGCCGCCCTGAAGGTGGCCGCCGTCGCCGACCGCGCCACCGTGCGCGACCTGGTCGACGTCCACGCCCTGACCGCCTGGTTCACGCCGGGGGAGTTGCTGACGATGGCCGTCCACCTCGACGAGGACCTCCAGCCGCGCCTCCTCGCCGACCGCCTCGACAAGCTCGTCGAGGCCGACGACGCGGCGTACGCGGCGCAGGGACTGGACGGCACGGCCGTCGCCGCCGTCAAGCGCTGGGCCTTCGACTGGGCGCAGGACATCCGGCTGGACCTCATGGAGGGCATGGAGCACCCCGACGAGCTGTACGACCTGTAAAGCTCCAGGCTCCGACGCCGACACCTTGGTGCTTGAGGGGGCCCTGCCCGCTGGCGAGACTGGCAGGAGACGAGGAGAGGAAGGTCCGCCGTGACCGACAAGCACATCACGCACTGGATCGCCGGACAGACGTGGACCGGCACCGCGGAGCGGCACGGGGACGTGTACGACCCCGCCACCGGGGCCGTGACCGGTCGGGTGGACTTCGCGTCGATCTCCGAGGTCGACCAGGCCGTCGGTGCGGCCGCCGCCGCGTTCAAGGAGTGGCGGAACGCCTCGGTGGCCAAGCGCACCTCGGTGCTCTTCGCCTTCCGCGAGCTCCTCAACGCCCAGCGCGACGAGCTGGCGGCGATCATCGTCTCCGAGCACGGTAAGGTGCACTCCGACGCGCTCGGCGAGATCGCCCGCGGCCTGGAGGTCGTCGAGTACGCCTGCGGCATCCCGCAGCTCATCAAGGGCGGCTTCACCGAGCAGGCCTCGACCGGCATCGACGTCTACTCGATCCGCCAGCCGCTCGGGCCGGTCGCGATCATCTCGCCCTTCAACTTCCCGGCCATGGTGCCGATGTGGTTCTTCCCCATCGCCATCGCCGCGGGCAACACCGTCGTCGTCAAGCCCTCCGAGAAGGACCCGTCCGCCGCGAACTTCCTGGCCGGGCTGTGGAAGCAGGCCGGGCTGCCGGACGGCGTCTTCAACGTCGTGCACGGCGACAAGGTCGCCGTCGACCGCCTCCTGGAGCACCCGGACGTCAAGTCCGTGTCCTTCGTCGGCTCCACCCCGATCGCCCGGTACGTCTACGAGACCGGCACCCGCTACGGCAAGCGCGTCCAGGCCCTGGGCGGCGCCAAGAACCACATGCTGGTGCTGCCGGACGCGGACCTGGACCTCGCGGCCGACGCCGCCGTCAACGCCGGGTTCGGCGCGGCCGGCGAGCGCTGCATGGCCGTGTCCGTCCTGGTCGCGGTCGACCCGATCGGCGACACGCTGGTCGAGAAGATCAAGGAGCGGATGGCCGGGCTCACGGTCGGCCCCGGCTGCAACGCCGCCTCCGAGATGGGCCCGCTGGTCACCGGCGCCCACCGCGACAAGGTGACGTCCTACCTCGACGCGGGCCTCGCCGACGGCGCGACCCTTGCCGTGGACGGCCGTAAGCACGCCGTCACCGGCGAGGACACCGCGGACGGTTTCTGGCTCGGCCCGACCCTCTTCGACGACGTCAAGCCCGGCATGTCCGTCTACAACGACGAGATCTTCGGCCCGGTCCTGTCCGTGGTCCGCGTGGGCTCGTACGACGAGGGCCTGGAGCTGATCAACACCAACCCGTACGGCAACGGCACGGCCATCTTCACCAACGACGGCGGCGCCGCCCGGCGCTTCCAGCACGACGTCGAGGTCGGCATGGTCGGCATCAACGTGCCGATCCCGGTGCCGGTGGCGTACTACTCCTTCGGCGGCTGGAAGGCCTCGCTGTTCGGCGACACGCACGCGTACGGCCCGGACGGCGTCCACTTCTTCACCCGCGGCAAGGCCGTCACCCAGCGGTGGCTCGACCCGAGCCACGGCGGCATCAACCTCGGTTTCCCGACCAACAACTGACCGCCAGGGCGGCGCCCGCGAGCAGGGCGCCGCACAGCAGCCAGCTCCCCACCACGTCGAGCGGCCAGTGGTAGCCGCAGCGGACCAGGGCGACGCCCACCGCACCGTTGAGCAGCACGGCGGCCGCGACCAGCAGCCGCCGTGCCGCTGTGCGTACCAGCCACGGCAGCAGCAGGAGCACGGCGCCGCCGTACGCGGCGGCCGCCGTGGCCGTGTGGCCGGAGGGGTAGAACCCGGGATAGCCCGGGGAGAGGGCCGGCGAACCGGGGTCGGCGCGGCCGACCAGCGGCTTCACCAGGGCGACCAGCAGCGGCGCCACGACCATCACCAGCGCGTACGCCAGCGGCGGCAGCCAGGGGCGGGGCCGTCGGTACCGGTGGGCGCACCAGGTGGTGCAGACCATCGCAAGCAGCAGTACGGGCACGGCGACCTGCCAGTTGCCCAGGTCGGCCAGGAACCGTGCCACGGCCGAGCGGTCCGCGGGGTGGGGGGAGGAACCCGCAAGGGTGGCACGCACCGGCCCGTCCACGGCCACCAGGCGCCCTCGTAGTGCTTCCTGCCAGGTCAGCAGTCCGAAGAGCGCCGTGCACACCACGGCCACCAGAGAAGTTGGCCGCCCCGGAACAGGGGGGAGAGTTCCGGGGCGGCCAGAACGATCGCCGTACCGCCCGCCCCGGGGGGTTTGGGGCAAGCGGCCGACCGATCGGCGAGGATTGCCGGAGCCTTCGGCTTCGGCGCTGTGCGCGAGGGCACTGCTGTGCCGATGATGGGGGGTCACCGGCAAAGTGTCGCCCGCGGACTTCCGCAGACGGGGTGTTGCATCCATCTGCGGAAACCGTACGTCACCGGGGGGGTCGACCGGCAGGGGTTGCACCCTCCCGCCATCAGGCCCGCACACCTTCTTCACGCTGTGTGTCGTACACGCTCGGTCGCAGGCGAAGCACCTGGTCACAGCCGGGCGAGAGCGCCCTCGATGATGTCCAGGCCCTCGTTCAGCAGGTCCTCCCCGATGACCAGCGGCGGCAGGAAGCGCAGCACATTCCCGTAGGTGCCACAGGTCAGGACCACCAGGCCCTCGGCGTGGCAGGCCTTGGCCACGGCGGCGGTCGCCGCGGCGTTGGGGTTCTTGCCGCCCGGCTCCACCAGCTCGATCGCGATCATGGCGCCTCGGCCGCGGACCTCACCGATGACCTCGAACTTCTCCTGCATGCCGCGCAGCCGGCCGAGCATGATCTCGCCGATGCGGCGGGCCTTGGCGTTGAGGTCCTGCTCCTTCATCGTCTCGATGGCGCCGAGCGCACCGGCGCACGCCACCGGGTTGCCGCCGTAGGTGCCGCCCAGACCGCCGGAGTGCGCGGCGTCCATGATCTCGGCGCGGCCGGTCACCGCGGCCAGCGGCAGACCGCCGGCGATGCCCTTGGCGGTGGTGATCAGGTCCGGGACGATGCCCTCGTCCTCGCAGGCGAACCACTGGCCGGTGCGGCAGAAGCCGGTCTGGATCTCGTCCGCGACGAAGACGATGCCGTTCGCCCGGGCGAACTCCACCAGCTTCGGCAGGAAGCCCTTGGCCGGCTCGATGAAGCCGCCCTCGCCCTGGATCGGCTCGATCACGATCGCGGCCACGTTCTCGGCCCCGACCTGCTTGGTGATCATGTCGATCGCCTGGGCCGCGGCCTCCTCCGCGCAGTTCTCCGCGCCGGTCAGCCAGCGGTAGGGGTAGGCCAGCGGCATGCGGTAGACCTCGGGCGCGAACGGGCCGAACGAGTGCTTGTACGGCATGTTCTTCGACGTCAGCGCCATCGTCAGGTTGGTGCGGCCGTGGTAGCCGTGGTCGAAGACGACGACGGCCTGGCGCTTGGTGTACGCGCGGGCGATCTTCACCGCGTTCTCGACGGCCTCGGCACCGGAGTTGAACAGCGCGGTGCGCTTCTCGTGGTCGCCCGGGGTCAGCTCGTTGAGTGCCTCGGCGACCTCCACGTAGCCCTCGTACGGCGTCACCATGAAACAGGTGTGGGTGAAGTCGGCCAGCTGCGCCGACGCGCGGCGCACGACCGCCTCGGCGCTGTTGCCGACCGAGGTCACCGCGATGCCGGAGCCGAAGTCGATCAGGGAGTTGCCGTCCACGTCCTCCAGGACGCCGCCGCCGGCGCGGGTGACGAAGACGGGCAAGGTCACGCCGACACCGCTCGCGACCGCCGCCGTCTTGCGCGCCAGCAGCTCCTGCGACTTGGGGCCGGGGATCGGGGTGACGAGTCGACGCTCCTGGGCCAGATCGGTCATGGCGGACGTACTCCTTCGAACCGTGGTCTTTCCTCGCAGGCTAAGCCCGTACGGCGGAGCCCCGCACACTCCGATAGGGCGCACTGCGGAACGCCTCTTCGACGTGACGGACATGAGCGTGCCAAGATCCTTCAGACTGCGGTGGCCGCTCGACTACATTGAGTGCGGACCTGCGAGGGGTGGCACACGCGATGGAACGCGACGGTACGCACGAGAAGCCCGCGGCGTCTCCGCCCGGAGGCCCCGGCCCGCAACCGGGCACGCCGCCGGTACCCGGTGCCCGGCCGATGCCGGGCGCCCCGCCCGCGCACGCCGGACCGCCGCCCGTCCCCGGTGCCCGGCCG
>NZ_JARAVO010000224.1:0-15700 GCF_033792805.1 Streptomyces sp. PA03-1a | reverse complement strand
CACCATCACCTGCGACGACCGGGGGACGGTCGTCGCAGGTGATGGTGTTGGGCAGCTCCCACGCGCCCAGCCAGGGGCCCGTGGTGCCGCCGCCGTCGTTGCCGCCGAGGTCGGTCAGGGAGAACTCGGAGCCGGTGGCGGGGAAGTTGAAGGAGCCGCAGTTGTTGACGCCGACCGCGCCGACGTTGCGGGCGTCGACGTTCTCGAAGGACGCCGAGCCGGCGACCCTGGCGCTGACGACCGAGGTGCCGGTGCCGTCCACCCGGATGTCCTTGAAGTGCACGTTCGTGATCGAGTAGGTGTCCTTCACCGGCCAGTCGGCGACCAGCATGATCGCGTTGTAGGTGCTGTCGAGGAAGTGGTCGCCGGTCACGCGGATGTCGGCGTCGATGTTCCGCTCCAGGGCGTAGAACCAGATCGCGCCGAGGCCGATGTTCCAGTTCAGCTCGTACGTGCCGGCCCGCACCGTGGTGTTGCCGGTGATCCACAGGTGCCCGGTGAACGGCTGGGCGCCGAAGCGGGAGCCCACCTGGAGGGCGCTGCCCTCGCGGATGGGGTCGGCGATCAGGTTGCCGGAGACCGTGGTGTCGGTGCCGCCGTAGATCGCGATGCCGTTGGCGAGCACGGGCGTCTGCACGGTGTTGTGGTCGAAGGTGTTGCGGGCGTTGCCGGTCTTCTCCGACCACATCGCCAGCCCGTCGTCGCCGGAGTTGCGGACGAAGTTGTTGCGGACGATCGAATCCGTCACGCCGGTGTGGAAGTTGAGGCCGTCGGCGATCTGGTCGGTGATCACGTTGCCGGTGATCCGCAGGTTCGACATCGGGCCGTCGAACCACATGCCCACCTTGGTGTGGTGGATGTACAGGCCCTCGATGGTGGAGTCGCTCATCGCCCCGCCGACGCCGTTCACCTGGTCGGTGTCGATGCGTTCGCGGACGTCGCCCTCGATCGCGAAGCCCGACAGGTGGACGTCGCGGCTGCCGCCGTCCGCCGCGTCCTTGCCGTAGAAGCCGACGCCGGTGTGCACGGAGCCTCCCCCAGCCTCCGGCCGGGGGGACCCCCCTGGCGCCGGAGAGCCGAGCGCGACCTCCTTGCCCTTGATGATCGTGTACCAGCTGCCGGCGCCCTCGATCGTCACGTCGTCCACGACGATGTGCCGGTTGACCTGGTAGGTGCCCGGCGGGACGTAGACCTTCAGGTGCGCGCGGCGGGCGAAGGCGATCGCCTCGTCCAGGGCCTTGGCGGAGTCCCGGCGGCCGGTCGGGTCGGCGCCGAAGGCGAGGACGTTCGCCGCGAGGAGCGAGACGCGGGGCGGGGCGACCAGGTGGGAGTCGAGGAGGTCGACGGTCGTCGGGACGGCCCCGGAGCGCGCCGGGACGGTGAGCCGGATCCTGTCGCCCGCCTTGTACGTCCGGCCCAGCAGGAGGCGTTGCTCGTCGTAGAAGTGGTTCGGCCGGAAGGGCTTGGAGATCACCGGCGCCGGGGTGGTCGCGTTCGGCACGCAGCCGCACTCGGTGATCCACCAGTCGTCGTGGAGCAGCCCGGCCTGCGGGTCGTTGGAGAACGGGTACTGGTTGTAGAGCCAGGCGTACTGCGAGGTCAGGGTCATCGTCGTGCGGGCGTGGCCATTGACCGTCACGTCGAGCGGCGCGGTGATGCCGCCCCCGCCGGGCGCGTCCGGGACGCTGTACCGCACGGTGATCGCGTTGGCGGCGCTCGGCAGCGTGAACTCCACGTACTGGCCGCGCCGCAGGGTCACCGCCTTGCGCCCGGACGCCTCCGCGGGGAGCGTGTAGGCGGTCCGGTCCGGGCCGATGACCTCGCCGTCCGTGACGGCGTTCTCGGCCTCCTGCTCCACGAACCCGAGGTCCGCGCCACGGCCCTTGACCAGCGCCGGGTCCAGTGCCGCCCGCGTCACGACCGGCCGGGCCGCGTCCTTCGCCTTCGCGGTACCGGCCTGGGCCGCGGCACCGACCGGGCCGATGCCGACGCCGAGGCCGGCCGCCACCGCGACCACCGCCACGGCTCTTCGCCAGGCACTCCTGCTGCTCCGTGTCATCCCCAGCTCTTCTCTCGTAAGGCGCGACCGCCCGGGACGTTCGAGGCGGAGCGGACGTCGTGAGGTGAGGCGACAGTAAGGACCCGCCAGGCCGCTCCACAAGGCTCATGCGTGATGTTTTCGGCCTGATGATGGTCAAGTGCGTCTGTCTGTTTGTTTTTTGCGCTGCTTGCGCTACTCGTTGCGGAAGCGGACGGCGTGGAGCGCCCCCCGGGCCGAGCGGTGCCAGGGGTTGGTGGGGGCGGCTTACCCGCCCGGCCAGGGCCGGGACAGGGGGACCCACTCCGGTCCGCGGTGGTGCAGCCACCACTCGCCGATGGTCCGGAACTTCTCCTCGAAGGCGGCGTCCTGGCTCATGAAGCCGGTGACGGGCGCCCGCAGGCGGGTGAGGCGGCCGTCCGCCTCGCGGATCACCACCCGCCGTACGCCCATGTTCGACTCGACCCAGATGCCCTGGACGTCCGCCCAACGGACCGTCCTGCGCCGCAGGTTGTGCACCACCGCGGCCGACGGGGTGAGCGTGACACCGAACCGCGCGGAACCGAGCAGACCTGCCGGCAGCGCGAGCCACACGCCCGCCGGGAACGCGAACCCGGCGCCGGACGAGTCGGGGAAGAGCAGCGGTTCGGCGATCGCCAGGGCCGTGACGAGGACGGCGGCGGGCACCAGCGGCATCACCCTCTGGTACCAGGTCAGCCGGAAACGGACGCGCTCCATCGAACTCCCCACCCCTTGTCGGCGCATGATCGCCGACGCAGCCTGGCCGAGCGCGGCGCCGCTGTCCACCCCGGCGGGGAGGTCAGTCCGCCGGGGCGGCCGCGGGGGGCGGTCCGGGCGCGTGGCGCAGCCCGTAGGCGATGAGGGGTTCGAGGGCGGCGAGGAGCTCGGTGCCCCGGTCGGAGGGGTGGTAGAGGATCTGCACGGGGGTGCTCGGGATGACCTCGCGGCCGATGAGGCCGAGGTGCTCCATCTCCTTGAGGCGTTGTGAGAGCAGCCGGTCGGAGATGCCCGGCACCATGCGGCGGTAGTCGGTGAAGCGCCGGGCGCCGCGGGCGGCGGCCAGCAGGACGGCGCCGGTCCAGCGGCGGCCGACCTGTTCGAGGACGGCCTGGAAGGCGGTGCAGGCCTCGGCGTCGATGTCGGGCTCGGTGGTCTCGCGGGAAGTCACTTACCCAAGATTAGCGGCTAACCCTCGCCTTTGCCGAAGGTCCCGGCCCCCCGACGCTGAAGCCATGGACACCATCGACCGTGCACAGCGGCTCCGCTTCGGGCTGAGCCTCGACCCGGACGCCGGCCGTCTGCCGGAGACGCTGGAGCTGGCCGCCGCCGCGGACGCCGCGGGGCTGGACCTGCTCGCCCTGCAGGACCACCCGTACCAGCCCGGGCACCTCGACGCGCTCACGCTGTCCGCCCTGGTCGCGGCCCGCACCTCGCGCATCTCCGTCTTCACCGACGTCGCGGACCTGCGGCTGCGGCCCCCGGTCATGCTGGCCAAGACCGCCGCGAGCCTGTCCGCGGCGTCCGGCGGCCGCTTCCAGCTCGGCGTGGGCGGCGGCGGCATACCGGAGGCGATCGGCTCGATGGGGGCGGCGCCGATGCCGCCCCGCGAGGTCGTGGCGTACACGGAGGAGTCGCTGCGGATCATGCGGACCGCGCTGGACGGCGGGCCCGTGCGGCACCGCGGCGACGTGCTGACGGTGCCCGGCTACCAGGCCGGCCCGGTGCCGCCGCGCCGGGTCGAGCTGTGGCTCGGCGGGCAGCGGCCGCGGATGCTGGCGGTCGCGGGCCGGGCGGCGGACGGCTGGATCTCGCCGCTGAACATCTACGTGCCGCCGCAGGAGGTGCCCGAGCGCCAGCACGCCGTCGACGAGGCGGCCCGCGCCGCCGGACGCGATCCCGCGCACGTCCGCCGCATCTACAACGTGATCGGTGTCATCGGCGGCTCCGGTGCCCCCGGCCTCAACGGGGACGTCGGCCGGTGGGCCGACACCCTCGCCGAGTGGGCGACCTTGCTGCGCTTCGACACCTTCGTCTTCTGGCCCGTCACAGCGCACCGGCAGCAACTGGAGGTCTTCGCCGGCGAGGTCGTGCCGGCCGTCCGCGAGCGGGTGGCCCGGTGACGCCCGGCCCCGGCCCCGGCCCCGGCACCGGCACCGACCCGGCCACCGCCTTCGCGGTGCCCGCCGCCCTGGCGGAGCGGACCGTGCTCCCCGGCGACCCCCGCTACCCGCTGCTGCGCTCCACTTACACCACCGTCGCCCGCCCCGCGGCCGTGGTCCTCGTCCGCGGGCCCGGCGACATCGCCGCCGCCCTCGCCGCGGCCCGTGCGCAGGGACTGCCCGTCGCCGTGCGCTCCGGCGGCCACGGGCTGTCCGGCCGGTCGTCCAACGACGGCGGGCTCGTCATCGACCTCTCCGGGCTCGACGAGGTCCGGGTCCTGGACCGGGCGGCCCGCCTGGTGCGGGTCGGTGCGGGCGCCCGCTGGGGCCGGGTGGCGTCCACGCTCGCGGCGCACGGGCTGGCCGTCAGCTCGGGCGACCACGGCAACGTGGCGGCCGGTGGCCTGGCCACCGCGGGCGGCATCGGCTGGCTCGCCCGTACGTACGGGCTGACCGTCGACCGGGTCCGCGCCGTCGAGCTCGTCCTGGCCGACGGGACCGCGCTGCGCGCCGACGCCACCCACCACCCGGACCTGTTCTGGGCGGTGCGGGGAGCGGGCGCGGGCGTGGGGATCGTGACCGCCTTCGAGATCGAGGCGATGGACCTGGGGGACATCGGCGTGGCCCAGCTGGTCTTCGAGGCCGACCGCGCGGGCGGCGCCCTCGCGCAGTGGGCGGCCGCGATGGCCGCCGCGCCGCGCGCGCTCACCTCCGCCGCCCACCTCCTGTCCAACGGTCCGGCCCTGGCGCTCTCCGTCACCGTCGCCGTGGCCGACGACGGCCCCGACCGCGTCCGTGAGGCACTCGGCCCCCTGGTGGCGGGGCGGTACCGCCCGCTCCAGGCGACCGCCCAGCTGGCCCCGTACACCGCGCTGGTCTCCACCGCCCACCAGCACGCCAACACCGGTCAGCAGCCCGTGGTGAGCACCAACTCGCTGCTGCCCGCGATGACCCGGGACGCCGCACGCGCCGTCATGGCGACCGCGGGCGACCGGCGCCGGCCGGCCTTCGTCCAGCTGCGCTCGCTCGGGGGCGCGATCAACGACGTCCCGGCCGACGCCACCGCCTACGCCCACCGCACCCAGCAGGTCCTGGCGCAGGGGAACCTCTTCCCGCCGCACGGGCCGGACGACCTGCACCGCCTGTGGACGCCGGTCCGTGAGCTCGGCAGCGGCAGTTACGTGAACTTCGAGAGCGGCACCGGCCCCGGCGTCTTCGACCGGGCCTACCCGGGCGCCACCGGCGCGCGGGTGCGCGAGCTGTGGCGGCGCCACGACCCGGACGGCGTCCTGCGCCCGCTCACCCCCGGCTGACCGGGCCCGGGCCGGACCGGCGGCGCTCCGCGAACGGCCCGCCCGGCCCGAAGGCCAGCGCCGCGAAGCGCCGGCCCATCCGCCGGTAGCCCGCGGCGTTGGGGTGCAGGTCGTCGGGCAGGTCGGCGACGTCGCCGGGCCCGAAGAGCCGGCGGCCGTCCAGGTAGTGCAGGTTGCGGTCGCCGGAGGCGGCCCGGGCGGCCACGATCCGGGCCAGCTCCGCGCGGATGACGGTGAGCGTGAGCGCGCCGCCGGGGACGTCCGCGGCAGAACCCATGGCCACCACCCGCGGGACGGGGGCCGACAGGTCGGGCGCGGTCGGGCCGGGGGTGGTCTCCACGACCGGGCAGCTGATGGGCGACACGACCAGCAGCGGGGTGTCCGGGTGCCCGTCGCGGACGGTGTCGAGGAAGCCGTGCACCGCCGGGCCGAAGGAGCGCAGCCGGAAAGCGTCCCGGTTCACGATGTTGATGCCCAGCTTGAGGCTGATCAGGTCGGCCGGCAGGTCCCGGATGGTCCGGGCGACGTACGGGTCGAGCATCGCGTTGCCGCCGAGCCCCAGGTTGAGCAGCTCGGCCCCGGCCAGGGCCGCGGCGAGCGCAGGCCAGGTGGCGGTCGGGGACTCCGCCGCGGCGCAGTGGCTGATGGAGCTGCCGTGGTGGACCCAGCGCCGCCGGCCGCTCGGGCGCGGCGGCAGCACCTCGGCGTCCGCCCACAGCCCGACCAGCTCGGTGCGGGTCTGCTGCGGCAGCCACAGCTCGACGTCCTTCTCGCCCCGGGGCAGGTCGTGGAACCGGACCCGCCCCGGCGCCCCCAGCTCGCGCCGGGAGGACTCGGCGAACAGGTCCGGCTTGTGGAGGACGTCCCCGGGCGGCGCGGGGGCGCTGCCGGTGCGCCTGCCGTCGACGACCAGGTCGACGACCCCCGCGGGCAGCGGCTCCGAGGTCCCCGCCAGCTGCCAGACCGAGGTCAGCAGTTCCAGCTCGACCACCCGGGCGGCGGTCCGGAACGCCAGCCGTACGCCGGAGGGCAGGGCGGTCATCTCGTCCATCAGGACGTCCGGGTACTGCGCCCGCGTCCACGCCGGGAGACGCCGCGGCAGCAGCCCGGCCCTCGTCCGTTCCAGGTCGAGCGCGCCGCGGATCTCCACCGGGCCCCCGGTCAGCGGGACCGCGTGCAGGGCGTGCGTCGCTGTTGTCACGTTTTCTCCCTGCCCGGGACCGGGCGTCGGCACACGGCCGCGCCATCGGATCCGGCATCCGGTGCCGCGCCCGTGCCGATGGGCGCGGGACGTCCAGGGGTGGCGCGAGCGGATCCCAGTCCCCGGCGGCCCCTACGGGACCAGGACGACCTTGCCCATCGTGCCGCGGCCTTCCAGGGCCGTGTGCGCCGCGGCGGCCTCGGCGAGCGGGAAGCGCTGCACGGCGGGGGTGAGCCGCCCGGCCGCCCATTCGGCGAGGGCCTCCTCCTCCAGCGTCCGCAGGCCGAACCGCAGCATCGCAGGACCGAGGACGACCTGGGAGGTGATGCCGCGCGCGGCCAGTTCGCCGGGTGCGAACTCCAGCGGGCCGCCGGACGCCCAGCCGTAGACCACGTGCCGTCCGCCCGGGCCCAGCAGGTCCACCGCCCCACGGCCGAGGTCGCCGCCGACCGCGTCGAGCACGACCGTGCCCGGCCGCCCGCCGAGGGCCGCCCGGGCCGCGTCGGTCCAGCCCTCGGCGGAGTAGTCGACGGCGGCGTCCGCGCCCAGCTCCAGGACGCGCGTGGTCTTGGCCGGCCCGCCCGCGAGCCCGACGACGGCGGCGCCCGCGGTGCGCGCGGCCTGTACCAGCAGGCTGCCCAGCCCGCCCGCCGCCGCGGTGACCAGGACCGTGTCGGCGGGGCCGAGCGGTGTCTGGCGCAGGATGCCCAGGGCCGTGCGGCCGGTGCCGATCATGGCGACGGCCTCGGCGGCGTCCTTGCCGTCCGGAAGCACGTGGAGCTTCCCGACGGCGGTGACGGCGAGTTCGGCGTAGCCGCCCGGCGCCATGCCCAGATGGGCCACGACACGCCGGCCGAGCCACTCGGGGCCGACACCCTCCCCGGCGGCCTCCACGGTGCCGGCCACCTCGCGGCCCGGGACCGTGGGCAGCTCGGGCAGCGGGTAGGGGCCCTTGGGGTCGCCGGAGCGGATGGCGGTGTCGATCACGTGGACGCCGGCGGCGGCGACGGCGATGCGCACCTGGCCCGGGCCGGGCTCCGGGTCCGCGGTCCTCTCGTAGCTCAGGTTCCCGGCCGGGCCGAACGCGTGGAGACGGATGGCGTGCACGGTGCTTCCCCCTGGACACGACGACAGTGGGCGGTCGGATGATCCGCACCGCCCACTGTCCGACCTCAACCGCGGTTGAGGTCAAGCGAGGAGGTTCGCCTTCGCCTTGGTGTACTCCTCGTCGGTGATGTGGCCCTGGCTCTTGAGCTCGGCGAGCTTGGACAGCTGGTCGACGTTGCCGCCCGCCGTTCCGTCCTCGCCCGCGGCGGCCTGCCGCACGTACTGCTTGAAGGCCGCGTCCATTTCCTTCGCCTGCTTCTGGTCCCGCTCGGCCATGCCCTTGCCCCGGGCGATGACGTAGATCAGCACGCCGATGAAGGGCAGGAAGATCAGCAGGATGATCCAGCCGGCCTTGGCCCAGCCGCCGACCGTGTGGTCGCGGAAGAGGTCACCGATGATCCTGAAGAGCAGGAAGAACCACAGCACCCAGCAGAAGATCAGGAGCATCGTCCAGAAGAGGTTCAGCAGAGGGTAGTCGTCCATGCCCCAAGTGGACGGCGGCCGAACGGGTCCCGCATCCGGGATTGCGCCGTTCGGGCTACAGGCGAGGGAAACGCGCCGTCAGGTCCCAGATCACGGGGTTGGCGTCCAGACCGTCGTGCATGTCCGTCAGGTCGGCGACCAGGTCGTGCAGGAAGTCGCGGGCCTCGCTGCGCAGCTCGGCGTGGGGGAAGGAGAGCGGCCGGTCGTCCGGCGCCCAGTCGGCGCCGACGTCGACGAAGCCGAAGCGGCGTTGGAAGCGGAGCCGGTCGGTGGACTCGGTGAAGTCCAGCTCGGCGTACTGGGGGCGCGCCGCGCGGCTGCCGAGCGGGTCGCGGTCCAGCTGCTCGACGATGTCGCACAGCGCCCACGCGAAGTCGAGGACCGGCACCCATCCCCAGGCTGTGGACAGTTCGCGGTCGGCCGTCACGTCCGCCAGGTAGACGTCCCCGCAGAACAGGTCGTGGCGCAGCGCCCGTACGTCGGCGGTGCGGTAGTCGGTCTGCGGGGGGTCGGGGAAGCGGCGGGAGAGCGAGTAGCCGAGGTCGATCACCCGCCGATGGTACGCGGCGGCCCCGGCGGCAGGTCCTTGTGGAGGACGGAGCAGGGGCGGCCCATCTGCCGGTCCTCGCGGTGGTCGATCACCCGGTAGCCGAGCGTCCGCCAGAACGCCAGCGCGCCGGGGTTGCCGTCGAGCACCGCCAGGCGCACGCCGTCCCGTCCTCGCGCGCGCAGCCGTTCCTCGACCAGCCCGGCGAGTTCGCGTCCCAGGCCCGAGCGGTGCCGGCCGCCGTGCACCATCAGCAGGCCGATCCAGGGGTAGGGGTCGAGAGGATCCGGGTGTTCGGCAAGGGTGACGGCGAGGCCTGCCAGGCTCCCGTCGGCGGCGTCGTGGGCGAGCAGCACTTCCGTGGCGGGGTGGGTCAGTTCGGCGTTGACACTGCTCGCGACCTGTTCCGCCGTGACGGACCCGGGGTCGGGGAAGTCACCGGTGGCGCGGTGGAAGGCGGGGTTGGAGGCGTACAGCTCCGTCAGCCCGGCGAGGACGCCGGGCGGGAGGGAGCCGTCCACCGGTACGAGGGGTTCGAGGACCAGCATGCCCCGCACGCTAGTCGCGTGCGGGGCACCGGGCGCCGCATTAAGTGAGGCTCGTGGGACCCGACGGGTGTCAGAGGCCGACGCCGAAGTCGGTGGCGATGCCGGCGAGGCCGGAGGCGTAGCCCTGGCCGACCGCGCGGAACTTCCACTCGGCACCGTTGCGGTAGAGCTCGCCGAAGACCATGGCGGTCTCGGTGGCGGCGTCCTCGCTGAGGTCGTAGCGGGCGATCTCGGCGCCGCCGGCCTGGTTGACGATGCGGATGTAGGCGTTGCGGACCTGGCCGAAGTTCTGGCTGCGGGTCTCGGCGTCGTAGATCGAGACGGGGAAGACGATGCGCTCGATGTCGGCGGGCAGCCCCGCCAGGTTGACGTTGATCGCCTCGTCGTCGCCCGCGCCCTCGCCGGTGCGGTTGTCGCCGGTGTGGACGATGCTCTGGTCCGGCGTCTGCTTGTTGTTGAAGAAGACGAAGTAGGCGTCCGCGTAGACCTTGCCGCTCGGGTTGAGCGCGATGGCGCTCGCGTCGAGGTCGAAGTCGGTGCCGGTGGTGGTGCGCACGTCCCAGCCAAGGCCCACCGTGATGGCCGCCAGGCCCGGTGCTTCCTTGGTGAGCGAGACGTTGCCGCCCTTCGACAGGCTTACAGCCATGGGAGTCCCCTCCGTGATGTCGGTCATTCGTGCCGACGACGACGCTACCTTCACAGGGGGGAACGTCGTGAGAGGCCGGCATGGTTCCTTTACGGCGAAAAACGCCTCCCGGGCCATGTCCCGGAAAATCCTGTGACTCCGGCGGCCGTCGGCGGGATCATGGGGGACATGTCCGGGCCGCCCCCTCTCGTCGTCCGCGGCTCGGTCTCCCTTCCGGAGGCCGAGCTGATGTGGCGTTTCTCCCGGTCGTCCGGACCGGGCGGCCAGCACGTGAACACCTCCGACAGCCAGGTCGAGCTGCGATTCGATCTCGCCAATTCCGAGTCGCTGCCCCCGGTGTGGAAGAAGCGTGCCCTGGAGCGGCTCGCCTCCCGCCTGGTGGGCGGCGTCCTGGTCGTACGGGCCTCCGAGCACCGCTCGCAGTGGCGCAACCGGGAGGCGGCGATGACGCGCCTGGCGGCGCTGCTCGCCGAGGCGACGGCGCCGCCGCCGAAGGTGCGCAGGCCCACGAAGATCCCGCGCGGCATCAACGAGCGGCGGCTGCGGGAGAAGAAGCGCCGCGGCGACACCAAGCGCGGCCGGGACCCGCGGGGCTGGTCCTGAGCCCTGGCGGCGTCCTCCGTGCCCGGCCCGGCCGGGCCCCTCAGCCGAGGTGCCGGTAGCGGCCCTTGAAGTACATCAGGGGCGCGCCGTCGGCGCTGGGGGTGCGCGCGGTCAGCACGCGGGCGATCACCAGGGTGTGGTCACCCGCCGGGACGCGCTGCTCGGTCTCGCACTCCAGCACGGCCAGGCCGCCGCCGAGTATCGGAGCCCCCGAGACCTCGCCGCGGTAGTAGGCGACGTCCTCGAAGAGCAGCCGGTCGCTGATGCGGCCGCGCATGGCGAAGCGGCCGGCGATGTGCCGCTGGCTCTCGCTCAGCACGGACACCGCCCAGCGCCGCCGGCGCTCCAGCAGTTCGTCCATGCGGGACCCCTCGCGCAGGCTCACGAGCACCATGGGCGGCTCCAGGGAGACCGAGACGAAGGCGGTCGCGGTCATGCCGACGTCCTCGCCCCGCGGGCCGTCCTCGGGGTCGTGGGCGGTCACCAGGACCACCCCCGCGGCGAGGCGGCTCATGGCGGCGCGGAAGGCATCGCTGTCCACGCCCGTCAGGGGTGGCTCGGAACCGTCGGGCACGGTCCCAGGATGCGGGATGCGGGGCGCGGAGGTGATTGACTGTGACACGCCCCGACGCTAGCCGGACTGCCGCACCACCCGCATCGGACTTCGGATCGAGCCAGGTCCTAGGACCTCCCGGCCACGCCCGCTTCCGGTCGTACGACCCCCGCTCACCTGCTCGATTGTGTTCAATGGGTGAAGGCGGAACACCGGCCTGCTCTACGCTGCGTGATCGGAACACGACAATCGGATGTGACTTGAGTCACAAGGGGCATGAATTGTTGACCCTGTGTACCGGTCGAACTGCTCGCTGTGATTCAGTTGCGGTGGGAATTGGACCACAACGGACCACAAGCAGTCTCAGGAGTTGTCGTCGAGGGCCCGGGGAGAGCGCATGGACACCGAGTCGGAGCCGTATGTCCGTCTCGCGACCCTGCGCCAGGTGCACCAGGTCGTGGCCGACCTCAACTGCGCGCGCAGCCTCGCCGACACCCTGCAGGCCGTGGCCGACGGCGTCGTCAAGGGCCTCGGCTTCGAACTGGCCGTGGTCAACCTCGTCCGCCCGGACGGTGACCTGGTGGTCGCCGCCGTCGCAGGGAGCGCCGCCGCGGAGGCCCTGATGGCCGGCCGGGTCGGCTCGCGCGCCTCCTGGGAGCGCCGGCTCACCATGGGGGAGCGCTGGGGCACCCTGCGCTTCATACCCCACCACGAGGGCTGGGTCCTGGACGGCGACGACGTCCCCAGCTGGCCCGGCGACGGCCCGCCGCCCCGCTTCCCCGACGAGTGGCACCCCGAGGACCGCCTCCTCGCCCCCATGTACGCCAACCCGGCCGGCGGGGGCGAACTGATCGGCGTCATCTCCGTCGACCGTCCCGTGGGCGGCCGCCGGCCCGGCCCCTGGGGCCGCGAGGCGTTGCAGATGTACGCCTTCCAGTCCGCCATCGCCATCAGCAACGCGCGTCTACGTGCAAACATGCAACGCGCCCTGGTCCGTCTGGAGCGCGAGCAGCAGGCGCTGCGGGCCAGCGAGGAGAGCTTCCGGCAGGCCTTCGAGTACGCGCCCAGCGGCATGGCCATCGCCGAGATGGGCGGAGACCAGCACGGCAAGCTGGTCCGCACCAACGACGCGCTGTGCCGGCTGCTCGGCCGCCCGGCCGCGGTGCTGCGCCGCCACTCCTTCTCCGACCTCGTCCACCCCGAGGACGTCGGCGTCCTGCTGCGTACCAGCGCCGAGGGCGGCCGCGCCGAACTGCGGCTGCAGCGCCGCGACGGCAGTTACGTGTGGGTCAACCTGCGCAACTCCGTCGTCGCCGACACCGCCGACGGGCCGCGCTTCCTGCTCACCCACGTCGAGGACATCGAGGAGCGCAAGGGCCGCGAGATCGCCCTCGCCCACCGCGCCAGCCACGACTCGCTCACCGGCCTGCCCAACAGCGCCGAACTGCGCGCCCGGCTGTCCGGCAAGATCTGCGCCCGTCCGCAGGCCCCGGACGCCGACGGACACACCGCCGCCCACGCGGGCACCGACGAGTTCGCCTACACCTACGACTACGACCCGATCGAAAGCGCCGCCCGGCTGTCCGGCTTCGACCACCACACCCACACCGTCGCGCCCTCCGACGACGCGGACGGCGGCAAGGGCCTGGCCGTGCTCTTCTGCGACCTGGACGGCTTCAAGTCGATCAACGACCGCTTCGGCCACCACACCGGCGACGCCGTGCTCATCGAGGTCGCCCGCCGCCTCACCAGCGCGGTACGGGACGGCGACACCGTGGCCCGGCTGGGCGGCGACGAGTTCGTCGTCCTCGCCGACGGCCTCGGCCGGGAGGACGCCGAGGACCTCGCCGTCCGCCTGCGCAACGCGATCATCCCGCCGATCCGCTTCGAGGGCCGCGCGGTCCGGGTCGGGGCGAGCTTCGGCATCGGCTGGGCCGGCTGCGGCATGACCGCGGACGAGGTGCTGCAATCCGCGGACCAGCGCATGTACATCGAGAAGCGCTCCCGCAACGGCACCCGCAGCCACCGCCGCGCCGCGGGCTGACCGCACGGGGGACGCACCCCTGGCGGCCCGGTGGCCTCATCCTCGGCGGAGGGCGCGCGTCCACCCTGGGGAGTACCCCGGATCGCTCCTCCGGTTGACTCCCGCACGCATCCGGGATGCCTACGCTGGGTTACGTGCAGCGTCTCTACGATTTCCTCCGCAGGCACCCGACCTGGGTCGACGGCTTCTGGGCCCTCGTCCTGCTCGGGTTCTCCTCCCTGTGGATCGTCGCCGACGAGCTGCACGCGCACTCCCGGGTCGCCGCCGTGCCGCTGGCGCTCGCGCTGTCCGCCGTGGTCGCGCTGCGCCGCCGCATGCCGGAGAAGATGCTGCTGCTCGCCGTCCTCGTCGGGGCGCTCCAGCTGCTGCTGGACGTCCAGGTCAACCCCGGCGACTTCGCCATGCTGGTGATCATCTACACCGTCGCGGCCAACGGCGCCCGCTGGGCGTCCCGGCTCGCCCTCGCCGGCGGCCTGGTCGCCTCCACCATCTCCACGCTGCGCTGGCCCAACGAGACCGAAGGCCAATGGGCCGACGCCGTCTCCGCCGTCTTCCTCGCCGTCCCCTTCCTGCTCGCCTGGGTGATCGGCGACAGCCTCCGCACCCGCCGCGCCTACTACGCCGAGCTGGAGGAACGCGCCGCCCGCCTGCAGCGCGAACGCGAGGCCCAGTCCAAGGCCGCGGTCGCCGCCGAACGCGCCCGGATCGCGCGCGAACTGCACGACGTCGTCGCCCACAACGTCTCCGTCATGGTCGTCCAGGCCGACGGCGCGGCCTATGTGCTGGACGCCTCCCCGGAGCAGGCCAAGCAGGCCCTGGAGACCATCTCCACGACCGGCCGCCAGGCGCTCACCGAGATGCGCCGCCTGCTCGGGGTGCTGCGCGCCGGCGACGACGGGGGCGGCGAGTACGTGCCGCAGCCCGGCGTCGACCAGCTGACCGACCTCATAGAGCAGGTCCGGGGCGCCGGCCTGCCGGTCGCCTTCGAGGTCGAGGGGGAGTCCCGGCCGCTCGCCAGCGGCGTCGAGCTCACCGCGTACCGCATCGTGCAGGAGGCGCTCACCAACACCCGCAAGCACGGCGGGCCCGAGGCGCGCGCCAAGGTCCGGCTCACCTTCGGCGACGGCGACCTCAGCCTCCTCATCGAGGACGACGGCCGCGGCGCCCAGCAGGAGCTCTACGAAGGCGGCGGCGAGGACGGCCAGGGCCAGGGCCTCATCGGCATGCGCGAACGCGTCGGCATGGTCAGCGGCACCCTGGACGCCGGGCCGCGCCCCGGCGGAGGCTTCCGGATCAGCGCGGTGCTCCCGGTGAAGGCTTCCCGCTAGCGGGAAGCGAAGACGACACAAGAGGGAAAGAGGACCGGACCCATGGCGATCCGCGTGATGCTCGTCGACGACCAGGTGCTGCTGCGCACCGGCTTCCGCATGGTGCTGCAGGCCCAGCCCGACATGGAGGTCGTCGCCGAGGCCGGGGACGGCGCGGAAGCCGTCGCGACCCTGCGCACCACCCCGGTGGACGTGGTCCTCATGGACGTCCGCATGCCCCGCCTGGACGGCGTCGAGGCCACCCGCCAGATCTGCGGCGCCCCCGACCGCACCCCCGACGACGGCGGGCCCCGCGTGCTCATCCTGACCACCTTCGACCTCGACGAGTACGCCTTCTCCGCGCTCAAGGCCGGCGCGAGCGGCTTCATGCTCAAGGACGTGCCCCCGGACGAGCTGCTCACGGCGATCCGCGCCGTTCACAGCGGCGACGCGGTCGTCGCCCCCAGCACCACGCGCCGCCTGCTCGACCGCTTCACGCCGCTGCTGCCGAGCACGAGCCAGCCGACGCACAAGGAGGTGGACCGGCTGACGGACCGCGAGCGGGAGGTGCTGCTGCTGGTCGCCCAGGGGCTGTCGAACGGGGAGATCGCGGCGAAGCTGGTGCTCAGCGAGGCGACGGTGAAGACGCACGTCGGGCGCATCCTCACGAAGCTGGATCTGCGGGACCGGGTGCAGGCGGTCGTCCTCGCGTACGAGACGGGGCTCGTCCGCGCCGGCAGCGGCAGCGGCGGCGCCGCCTGACCCGTGTTTCCGTGTGCGGCGCCGTTGTGGTTGCGGTTGGCGTTTCCGGCGCAGTCACCTGGTTGCGGGTCGGCCGCTCGCCGGAGGCTGGGGGCACCCCCAGCGGTAGCTGGGGGAGGGCTGGCGTAACCCCACAACGGCGCCGCACCTGCCGGTGCCCACGGTCTCGTCGGCGTGTGCACGCCGGTGGGTGGGGGTGTGCCAACCCGTTCCGCCTTGCGGAACGACTTCCCACAACCCCCACCTCGTCCGGCCGTCATGCGCCCATACGACGGGAGGGGGTGTGGCGGGGGACCCCCATGGGGGTCCCCCCGGCCCAAGGGCTGTCTCTTTTAAAAAACAGACAGTCGCCGACCAAGTACATCATT
>NZ_JARAVO010000223.1:0-15872 GCF_033792805.1 Streptomyces sp. PA03-1a | reverse complement strand
CTCCAAAGCCTTCGTCACAACCAAGGTTCCTTCCGGTCGGGGGGCCGGTGAGCGGGCCGAACGCGGGATTCCACCCCGCGGTCTGTACATTGCATACAGGCGACGAATACTGTATGCAGACGTTTATCCCGCATGGACGACCCGGTGTCCAGAGGTCTGCACCGGATTATCGTCCGACCCCGAGTCAGGGCAGGTGCGTTTGACGATGGATCTGTTCGAGTACCAAGCACGGGAGCTCTTCGCGCGGCACGGCGTCCCCGTGCTCGCCGCCCACGTGGTGGACGACCCCGCCGAGGCCCGGGCCGCGGCCGAACGCCTCGGCGGGCAGGTCGTGGTGAAGGCCCAGGTGAAGACCGGCGGCCGGGGCAAGGCCGGCGGCGTGAAGCTCGCCTCCGACCCCGCGGACGCGCAGGACAAGGCCCGCGCCATCCTCGGCCTGGACATCAAGGGTCACACGGTCGGCAAGGTCATGCTGACGCCGACCGCCGACATCCAGGACGAGTACTACGTCTCCTTCCTCCTCGACCGCGCCGAACGGACGTTCCTCGCCATGGCCTCGGCCCAGGGCGGCATGGACATCGAGGAGGTCGCCGCCACCCGGCCGGAGGCCCTGGCCCGCGTCCCCGTCGACGTCGCCGAGGGCGTCAGCGAGGAGAAGGCCCGGCAGATCGCCGAAGCGGCCGGGCTCCCCGAGGAGACCGTGCCCGTGCTGATCGCGCTGTGGGAGGTCTTCACTGCGGAGGACGCCCTGCTGGTCGAGGTCAACCCGCTGGTCCGCACCACGGACGGCCGTCTCCTCGCCCTGGACGGCAAGGTCTCCCTCGACGCCAACGCCCGCTTCCGCCACCCGGACCACGAGGCGTACGAGACCCCCGGCGAGGGCGACCCCCTGGAGGCCGCCGCCCGCGCCAAGGGCCTCAACTACGTCAAGCTCGACGGCACCGTCGGCGTCATCGGCAACGGCGCGGGCCTGGTGATGAGCACCCTCGACGTGGTCGCCCACCACGGCGGGGCCCCCGCCAACTTCCTCGACATCGGCGGCGGCGCCTCCGCCCAGGTGATGGCCGACGGGCTCGGCGTCATCCTCTCCGACCCCGACGTCACCTCCGTCCTCGTCAACGTCTTCGGCGGCATCACCGCCTGCGACGCCGTCGCGGACGGCATCGTCCAGGCCCTCGACCTGGTCGAGCTCACCAAGCCCCTCGTCGTCCGCCTCGACGGCAACAACGCCGAGCGCGGCCGGGCCGTCCTCGACGAGGCCGCGGCGACGCTGGGCCCCCTCGTACAGCAGCTGGACACCATGGACGGCGCGGCCGCGCGGGCCGCCGAGCCCGCAAGGAGCTGATCGCGATGGCCATCTTCCTCGACCGCAACAGCAAGGTGATCGTCCAGGGCATGACCGGCTCGGAGGGCATGAAGCACACCCGCCGCATGCTCGCCTCGGGGACGGACGTCGTCGGCGGAGTCAACCCGCGCAAGGCCGGCACGAGGGTCGAGTTCGACGGGCGCACCGTCCCCGTCTTCGGCTCGGTCAAGGAGGCGGTCGGCACGACCGGCGCCGACGTCAGCGTCGTCTTCGTGCCGCCGCCCTTCGTGCGCGCCGCCGTCGACGAGGCCGTCGACGGCGGCCTCGGGCTCGTCGTCGTCATCACCGAGGGCGTCCCCGTGCACGACACGGTCGCCTTCCGGGCCCGCGCGGTCGCCTCCGGCACCCGCGTCATCGGGCCCAACTGTCCCGGTCTCATCAGCCCCGGCCAGTCCAACGCGGGCATCATCCCGGCCGACATCACCACCTCCGGCCGCATCGGCCTGGTGTCGAAGTCCGGCACGCTCACCTACCAACTGATGTACGAGCTGCGCGACCTCGGGTTCTCCACCGCCGTCGGCATCGGCGGCGACCCCGTCATCGGCACCACCCACATCGACTGCCTGCGCGCCTTCCAGGACGACCCCGACACCGACCTGATCGTCATGATCGGCGAGATCGGCGGCGACGCCGAGGAACGCGCCGCCTCCTACGTCTCCCGCCTGGTCACCAAGCCGGTCGTCGGCTACGTCGCGGGCTTCACGGCGCCCGAGGGTAAGACCATGGGCCACGCCGGCGCCATCGTCTCCGGCTCCTCCGGCACCGCGCAGGCCAAGAAGGAGGCGCTGGAGGCCGCCGGCGTCAAGGTCGGCAGCACCCCCTCGGAGACCGCACGGCTCGTGCGCGGGCTGCTGCGGTGACCGCCCCCACCGGGGCCGCGGGCGTGGAGCAGCTGCTCACCCGCAGGTACGACGTGGGCGCGGCACTCGTACCGCTCGACCTCACAAGGACGCGGGCCCGCACCGGAGTAGCCGTCGTCGCGTGCATGGACGCCCGGCTCGGCGTCGAGGCGATGTTCGGGCTGCGGCCGGGCGACGCCGACGTCATCCGCAACGCGGGCGGGTGCGTCACCCCCGACACCCTCCGCTCGCTCCGGCTGAGCCAACTGCAGGGCGGCACCCGCGAGATCGTGCTGGTGCACCACGAGGACTGCGCGGTGCTGGGCGACCCCGAGCAGGACCTGCGCGCGTGCATGGCCCGCCTCCGCGCCGCCACGGAGCTGCCCCGCACCGAGGTGGTGCGGGGATTCCTCTACACCCGTGGTGGTGCGCTGCGGGAGATCCGCCGTGATCGGGCGGAGCAGCCATGACCCTCACCCTCAAACCCGGAACGGCCTGGACCGACGCCTGGCAGCGGTGCCTGCGGGCCGCCCCCGAGGCGTTCCACGAGGACCGCGTGCTCAACCTGTGGGCCGGGGCCTGGCGGACCGACGGCCGGATCCTGCCGGCCACCAGCCCCGTCGACGGCACCCCCGTCGCCGGGGTGCCCCGGCTCGACGCGGACACCGCCCGGCAGGCCGTCCGCGCCGCCCTCGACCAGCACCGCGCCTGGCGGATGATCCCGGTTCCCGAGCGCAGGGCGCGGGTCTCGGCCGCCCTGGACGCCCTGGCCGAGCACCGCGTGCTGCTCGCGCTCCTCCTGGTCTGGGAGATCGGCAAGCCCTGGCGGCTCGCCCTGGCCGACGTAGACCGGGCCGTCGACGGGGTCCGCTGGTACGTCGGAGAGATCGACGACATGGTCGAGTGGCGCCGCCCGCTGCCCGGCCCGGTCGCCAACCTCGCCGGCTGGAACTACCCCATGAGCATCCTGGTCCACGCGATGCTCGTGCAGGCGCTGGCCGGCAACGCCGCCATCGCCAGGACCCCCGCCGACGGGGGCCTCGCCTGCCTGACCCTGGCCTGCGCGCTCATCGCCCGCGAGGACGTACCGGTGACCCTGGTCGGCGGCGGCGACGAGCTCTGCGGGGCGCTGGTACGGGCCCCGGAGATCGGCTGCGTCTGTTCCGTCGGCGGCCGGGACGCGGGCGGCCGGGTCGCCTCCGGCCTCACCGACCCCAGCAGACGCCATGTCATCGAGCAGGAGGGCCTGAACACCTGGGGCGTGTGGGACTACAGCGACTGGGAGACCCTGACCGGTCACCTCAGCGGGACCTTCGACTACGCCAAGCAGCGCCGCACCGCCTACCCCCGCTTCGTCGTGCGGCGCGAACTCCTGGCCGACTTCCTGTCCGCCTACCTGCCCGTCGTGCGCTCCGTGCGCCTCGGCCACCCGCTCGCCGTGGACGACCCCGGGGACGACCTCCCCGAGCTCGACTTCGGGCCGCTGATCAACGCGGCCAAGGCCAAGGAACTGGACGACCTCGTCTCCGAGGCCATCGACCGCGGCGCCACCCCGCTCCACCGCGGCAGCCTCGCCGACGCCCGCCTGCTGCCCGGCCAGGACACCTCCGCCTACCTGGCGCCGGTCACCCTCCTCGACCCTCCCACCACCTCCCCGCTGCACCATGCGGAGCCCTTCGGCCCGGTCGACACGATCGTCCCGGTCGACACCGAGGCGGAGCTGCTGGCCGCCATGAACGCCGGCGACGGCGCCCTCGTCGCCACCCTCTCCACCGACGACGAGGACACCTTCGCCCGCCTCGCCCCGGACATCCGCGCCTTCAAGATCGGCCACAACAGGCCCCGGTCCCGGGGCGACCACGCCGAGCCCTTCGGCGGCCTCGGCGCCTCCTGGCGCGGCGCCTTCGTCGGCGGCGACCTGCTGGTCCGCGCCGTCACGCGCGGCCCCGCGGGCGAACGCCCCCCGGGGAACTTCCCGGGCTACCACCTGATGCCGCCCGAGGCTGTATAGCGGCACTCCGGTGCCGGGGCCCACACGGCCCCGGCACCCTGTGCACCCTGCGGATACGCAGGTGAAACCCACCCCGAATCCTTGGTATCGTTGTGCCTGTCGCCGCGGGGCCAGCCCTGCGGATCACCTGTCCGGGTGGCGGAATGGCAGACGCGCTAGCTTGAGGTGCTAGTGCCCTTTATCGGGCGTGGGGGTTCAAGTCCCCCCTCGGACACTTTTCACCAACGAAATGCTGGCTGGGAGCGATTCCGGCCAGCATTTTGTGCTGTTGCAGCTGGTAGGTCATCCGCAGCCCCAGCGCCCGCCACAGCCGGTTCATCTGCCTCCCTGGGGCGCTACGGAGCGCATCTGCGGCGTCTCCCGCCGCGTCCACGAACTCGGCAATTTTCTCGCGCGAGAGCACGCGGGGCTTGCGGGTGCGGAGCTGGGCCGCCGGGGTGGCTCGGCGGGCTTCGGTCTCGGTGATCCATTGGGCGACGGTCTTGGAGTCGGCGGCTCCGGAATCGATCAGGGCCCGGTAGCGGGAGAGTCCGCCGTCGCCGGCGGCCGTCGCAGGCGCGGACGACGGCCGCCGCAGCGGTAGTGGCGTCGGCTGCATCAGTGCGCACCGTTCGTGCGTCGTGCATCCGAATCGAGGGTGGCTGCCTTCCGAGGGGGCGGGTCTCGCCGGTCAGGGTGGCTCCACCAGAGAGGCGCCGGGTCATCAGGTCGGTCATGGCAAGGTGGACGACGGCCTCGGATCGGCAGGGGAGGCCTCGCCGTCAGGGCCGGCCGGCGGTGGAACATCGTCCGGCCCGGCGTGCGCTCAACCGTCCCCCGCCGGGCAGCGGATCACCTGGTGGCGGCTGGTCCTCGGAGGGTTTCCAGGTCGATGCCCAGGCCGGCCGCGTGTCCGAACGAGATCGCTGGACGTCGGCGCACGGTCTGGTGTCCACCACCCGGGAACAGCCCCCTACTTCACGCCGCCGGCGGTGAGTCCGGCGATGATGCGCCGCTGGAAGACGAGTACGGCGATGACGAGGGGCACTGTGACCAGGACACCGGCCGCCATCTGCGTGCCGTACGGCTGGTCGAAGCGATAGGCGCCGGTGAAGCGCGAGATGGCGACGGTCGCCGTCTGCATCGACTTCTGGTTGACCATGGACAGAGCGATGATGAATTCGTTCCAGGCCGCGATGAAGGTGATGATCGCCGTGGTGAAGATGCCCGGAGCGGCGATGGGAATGATGACCTTCCGGAATGCCTGCCCCCGAGTACAGCCGTCCACCATGGCGGCTTGCTCCAGTTCCGCCGGCAGTTGGCGGAAGAACGCGGTGAGCGTCCACACGGCCAACGGAAGGGCGAAGGACATGCTGGGGACGACCATGGCCTGGTAGGTGTTGATCCATCCGATGTCCGAGAAGAGCCTCAGCAACGGGATGATGAGCGAGATCCCGGGAAACATGGACGTGGCGATGATGACCGCCGCGACAGCGCCCTTGAAGCGGAATTCCAGGCGGGCCAGCGCATAGGCCGCGACGGTGCCGACCAGCAGCGTGAGCGCGGTGGTCACGCCGGCCACGACGAGGCTGTTGAGCAGCGAGCGCTGGAAGCCGACGTCCGGCCTGAACACCGCGGCGAAGTTGGCGCCGGACCACGGATGGGGCAGCAGCGAGAGCTGGAACTGGTCGGTCGGGCGCCGGAAGCTCGACACGACCATCCAGTAGAACGGCGCGAGACAGTAGAAGACGATGGCGGCGATGCCCAGGGGCCGCAGCAGGGCCGTCGGGCGGAACCGCCGGGCCGGAGCCGGTACGGGGTGGTCGGCGGCGGTCATGCGGTGGTGGCCTTTCGTGCCGGGGCGGGCGTCCGGGTCGTGCGGGCGGTGCGCCGGCGGGCTCTGGCCTCTCCGATGAGGTCCGTGCCGAGCAGCTTCACGAAGGCGAACGCCACGATGACGACGTAGGCGAACAGGAGGGTCGCGTAGGCGGCCGCGGGGCCGTAGCGCACATTGCTGGCCTCGTAGTACGCGAGCATCGCCAGCGTCTCCACCTCGTGCTTCCGGCCGCCGATCAGGACGAAGGGCAGGTCGAACATGCGCAGCGCGTCCAGGATGCGGAACAGGACGGCGATCAGCAGGGTGGGTTTGACCAGGGGCAGTGTGATGCTGCGGAACTGGCGCCAGGGACCGGCGCCGTCGACCCGGGCCGCCTCGTACAGCTCACGGGGTATCAACTGCAGGCCCGCGAGAACCAGGAGGCCGATGAACGGCGCGGTCTTCCACGTGTCGGCGACGATCACCGCCAGCTTCGCCTGCCACCCGTCTGCGGTCCACAGGATCTGCCGGCCGAGCAGGGCGTTGGCCACGCCGTTGACGTCGAAGACCCACCGCCACAGCAGCGCGGAGACGGCCGTAGGGATGGCCCATGGCACCAGAATGGCCGCGCGCACGACGGCGCGCCCGCGCAGGGCGTGGTTCATGACCATGGCCATCGCGATGCCGATGAGCACCTCGATCGACACGGTGGTGACGGTGAAGAACGTGGTGTTCCAGAAGGCATTCCAGAACATCGAGGCGTTGGTCCCTGAGAACGCGTCCGTGTAGTTGCGCAGGCCCGCGAATCGCTCCCCCTCCACCACGAAGCCGTCGGCGTCGAGGCCCTGGCCCTCTTGGAAGAGGGAAGCCCTTATGGCGGCCACCAGGGGATAGGCGATGACCAGGCCGAGGACGAGGAGGGTGGGCGAGAGCAGGGCGGCCGCGAGGCGGCCGTCACCCCGGCTCTTGCGGAGCCTTGGGACAGGACGCGCGGTGGCTGTCCGGATGGTGGTGGTCACGAGGTGTCCTTCTTCGGGGGAACGCCGATCGCCCCGGCCGGGCACGGAGCGCGGAGGGCGCCGCCCGGCCGGGGACGACTCACTCTGCGGTGATCTTCTCCAACTGCTGCTGCAGGTCGGTGAGCGCGGTGTCGGGGCTCGCCTTTCCGGAGACCACCGGATAAATGGCGTTCTGGATGGCCGCGGTGACATCGCCGTAGCGCACGGCCTTCGGCCGGGGCCGGGCACTCTCGATCGACTTGCCGAGCGTCGCGAGGTAGGGGAACTTCTTCTGAAGGTCGGCCTGGCTGTACAGGTTCGCCCGGGTCGGCGCGACCGCTGCCTTCAGCAGGTTGGAGCGCTGGGCTTCCTCACTGGTCAGGAACTTGATGAAGTCCCGCGCGGACGCCTTGTGCGGGGCGAATGTGGACACGGCCAGGTTCAGGCCTCCCAGGGTGGAGGAGCCGGGGCCGTTCATTCCCGGCAGCGGAGCGACGTCGAACTTGCCCGCCACCTTCGAGGAGCCGTCGGTCTCGTTGGCGAGGTTCCATACATACGGCCACTGGCGCAGGAAGATGAGCTTGCCCGCCTGGAAGGCCTCGCGGCCGTTCTCCTCCTGGTAGGTCAGCGCCTCCTTCGGGATGGTGCCGTCCTTGAAGCTGTCCACGAGCCACTTCAGGCCGGCCTTCGCCTCGGGTGTGTCGACGGTCGGCTTGCCGTTGTCGTCGAACAGTTCCCCGCCGGCGGACTGGACGGCTTCGGAGAAGTTGACGGTCAGGCCCTCGTACTTGTCGAACTGGCCCGCGTAGCAGCTCATCTTGGAGGCCTCGGGCAGCTTCAGGACCTTCTTGCAGACGGCCGCCATCTCGGTCCAGGTGGTCGGCGCCTCGGCCTTGACCTTCTTCAGCAGGTCGGTGCGGTAGAAGAGCATCCCGCCGTTGGACTGGTACGGGGCCGCGTACACCTTGCCCCGGTATTTCGCGGTGTCGACGGCGGACGGCAGCAGGCCGTCCAGCGGGAAGTCCCCGGCCGGAAGTTGGTCGATCCAGCGGTTGGCGGCGAATTCGGCGGTCCAGGTCACGTCGAGGCCGAGCACCGAGTACGCGTCCGACTTCACCTGGGCGTTCTGCACCATCTGCTGACGCTGCGCGTCCGCGGAGGTGGGCAGTTCGGTGATGGTGGCCTTTTCCCTGGGGTGCGCGGAGTTCCACTCGTCGAGCAGGTTCTGCAGATTGCCGGAGGTGTCCTTGCCGGTGGCCAGGGTTATGGGACCGCGATCACCGGAGCCCTGGTCTCCCGCGTTCTTGTCCGTCCCGTTGCTGCTGCACGCACTGGCGGCGAGTGCGGCGGCCGCGGCAACAGCGGCCGCCTGCAGAATTCTTCGACTGGTCATTCCCTTGCTCCTCGTTGAGCAGCGCCGGTCGGCGCGGATTCGAATGGTGCGGCAGCGAAAAAAATCACATCGGATCGTGAGCGTGCACACTGCGCCGACGTTCTGCTGTCAGGCGCTTTTCCCGTCAGCCCTCGGCGGTTTCAGGACCTGATACGCCCGCTGTGTCCGGGTCGAGTGTCTGTCCGGTGGGTCGGCACCGGGAGCGCCGGAGCGTTCCCCGCCTGCGGAGGCGGGGTGCCTGGAGAGGGCGCCGCGGCCCGGCTCTCCAGGTACCCGATGACCGCCACCGCCCCGGCGGCCGCCCAGGCCTGGGGACGGCAGGCCGAGGGATAGGCGGGCAGGGGCCCGCTGTCGGCCGCCGAGACCCCTGCGTACAGCTCCGGCAGTCGGTATCCGAAGCGTTCCGCGGCCTCGACCACTCCGTTCGCCAGTGAGCGGGCCACCTCGTGGTGGCCCTCGGCGGCCAACCCGAGCACGGCGATGGCTGTGTCGTGCGGCCAGACGCTGCCGCAGTGGTAGCTCATCGGGTTGAAGGCAGCGCTGGTGGAGGAGAGGGTCCGCAGTCCGAATCCGCAGTCCATGTCCGGCGCGGACAGTCTGCGGGCGACCAAAGCCGCCTCGTCGGGTGAAAGCAGCCCGGTGCCGAGCAGATGGGCCATGTTGGAGGAGGCGCCGTCCACCGGCCGCTTGGCCCCGTCCAACGCGATCGCTGGATAGGGCCCGACGTCGTCGCAGACCCAGTACGCCTCGCGGAAACGCTCACGCAGCCGGGCCGCCCAGTCCCGCAACGGCTCTGCTCCGCCGGCACCGAAGCTCTCCAGCAGGTCCGCGCCCTGCACGGCGGCGGCATGCGCGTACCCCTGGACCTCGCACAGTGCCAGCGGTGCCTCCGCGAGCCGTCCGTCGGACCAGCGCACCCCGTCGTGGGAGTCCTTCCAGCCCTGGTTCGCCAGGCTTCCCGGGACGGTGGCCCGGTACTCGAGGAACCCGTCCCCGTCGGCGTCACCCGCTTCGGTGATCCACCGCAGGGCCTTCCGCAGGTGCGGCAGCAGCTCGGCGACCTCGGCCTCGGGCAGGCCCGCCCGCCAGGCGTCGTGCAGCAGGCGCACCCACAGCGCCGTGGCGTCGACCGTGCCGTAGTACAGCGGGGGCAGTGTGAGGCTGCCCAGCCGCAGCGGCTCCGGGCGCGCCTCGTGCAGGATCTTCCCGGGCTGCTCCTCCGCCTCGGGCAGGTCCCGCCGGCCCTGCCTGCGGGCGAGGGTGCGCAGCGTGCCCCCGGAAACCGCGGTGCCCAGGGGCAGCAGCATCCGGGCGGACCAGAGCGAATCGCGTCCGAAGAGGGTGAAGTACCAAGGACTCCCGGCGGCGAGGAAGCGGTCCCGCGGATCGAGAGGGTCGCACAGCAGCATGGCCTGCAGGTCCTCGAGACTGCTCTGCAGCAGGCGCGCCCGGCGGTGGTCGACCGGCGCTTGCGCGGGCGCGGCCCATGGCGGAGGCAGCGAGTCGAGTGGCGCGCCGAATGCGGCTCGCGGCGCGCCGCCGGAAGCAGTGGCCGGGTCGGTGTCGGGCGATGCGCACACGCGAAGGGAGAGCGACCAGGAGCCTCTGGGCGGCAGTTCGGCCTCGAAGCTCAGGACGGCCGTTCCACCCTCCTCCCGGCATTCGGCCGGCGCCGGGGCCGCGGTCAGGACGACCCCCGTGCCGTCGCGGTCCCAGCGAACCTCGCCGCCGGCGGTGACCGGGGGGACAGGGCGGATGCGCTCGCCCGACCGGACCTCGTGCACGGGAGCCAGGTCCGACTCGGCGCGCACCCGCACCCGCACCCGCAGGGGGGCGTCGCCGAAGGTGCGCAGCCTCAGGTGCTCCTCAAGGGCGCTGTGCGTCAGCACCCGGCGGCGCTCCAGCATCAGGTCCGTGTCGGCCGCAGCTCCGCGGACCGGCTGCACGGCGGCGGTGAACCGGGCCTCGGACGACCGGGTCAGTGACCGGCCCACCGGCCGGACCTCGGCATCGACGATCTCGACCTCCAGCCGGGAGAGCATCCGGCGGTCGTTGTCGTAGTAGCCGTCCGCGCCGCCCGTCCGCAGTTGGCCGTCCGACCCGCACAGCGCGGCGGCGGGGGCACGCAGCACGGTCACGAGGTCGTGCAGCGCAGGTGGGTGAGGGGTCGTCACCCTGCCTCCTTCGGTCAAGCGGGTCACCGGTGGGGCCGCGCAGCGCAACCGCCGCCGAATTCATGGGCTGGTGCCGTCACCCGGTGCGTCGACCGTGAATGCGGAAGACAGCAGCGGTGGACACGCGGCCGATCGGCGGTCGCTGACGTACAGAGTCCTGGCGCCGAGCTCGAACCGTCGTCGGCGACCCGGAAGTTGAACGATCAAAACTGCGACGCGCAGGACTATGCCATGTGGCGGACCACCTGACTAGGGGGAGTTTCCTCAACGTTTCCGTGGTGTTCCGTGTGGAGGAACTCAGGTGCTCCCGCCGACGGTCAACTCCCGTCCCGCAGAACCTACGCGGAAGCAGCGGGCGGATTGCCGCGAGCGTCAGGAGCTCTCACGGACGATCAACTCCGGTTCGAACAGCACGTACTCGGATGCGGCGGGTGGGCTCCCTGCCAGGAGGGCGGTCAGCAGCCTGATCACCGCACGTCCGACCTCGGTCAAAGGCTGCCGCAGCGTGGTCAGCGAGGGCTGGACCAGCGCGGCGGCAGGGGAGTCGTCGAAGCCGACCACTGCCACGTCCCGTCCGATGGCCAGCCCCTGGTCCCGGACTGCCGTGTAACACCCCAGCGCCAGGGTGTCACTGGCCGCCACCACCGCCGTGGGGCGGGGCCAGGCGCGCAGCAGTTCAGCGGCAGCGGCGGCGCCGTCGTCGATCGTGTCGGGCGAGCGGGCGGAGTTGTGGGCGACCAGTTCGTGCCGGTCCATGGCCAGGCGCCATCCGAGCAGGCGGTCCTGTCCCGGCCCGCTGCCTTCCTCCATCCCGAGGAACGCGATCTCCCGGTGACCTCTGGCGACGAGGTGGTCCACAGCCGCGCCGATGCCGGCTGCGCCGTCCACATCAACCCACAACTGCCCGGGCGGGGCATGGGACGCCCGGCCGAAGCCCACGAAAGGCGCGTTCCGTGAGGCGAGCCATTCCGGTCGGGGATCGCCGGGGTCCAGCCGGGACAGTATGAAGGCGTCGACGCTGGACGTGCGCAGCATCTCGTCGTACGTCGCCAGCTCGTCCTGGAAATCCTGCGCGGCGCAGATCACCACGCGGTAGCCGTTCTCCTGGGCCGCCGCCGCGAGCGCGTGCAGGAATCGGTCGAGGATCACATTCGATGTGCCACCCCGCCCTACCTCGACGCAGTAGCCGATCTGCCGCGACGCCTGGGTCCTGAGCGACCTCGCCGCCCGGTTGGGCTCATAGCCGATCTCCTTGATCACCCGGAGCACGCGGTCCAGCGTCTCCGGGCGCAAGCGATCCGGTGTGTTCAGGGCGTTGGAGACCGTCTGGCGGGATACCCCCGCGATACGTGCCACATCGTTGACGGTGGGAGCCGGCGAGACGGAGCGCTTGCGCATAGGAGTACCAGTCTACCGGCGAGGACGGAGACAGCCATCGCCTGTTCACAGACCGCGACGGCCACCGAACGAACCGGTGCGGGCCGCATTCTGGACCCTGTGGCCCCGCTCCCTGGACTGGGGGCGCGGCGGGCAGCTTACCGGGCCGTCGGTCACCTGGTGCCGGTACACGGCGGGGCGCGGCAGGCGCGCAGCCCGGTCGAGACTGCCGTCAGTCCCGTCCGGGCCGGGGCGTACCCGCCACGCGTTCGGGGACCGGGCTACTTCGCGATCAGCAGGAGGATGGCCCGGCCGTGCAGGCGGTAGACAGTGCCGGCGCCGCCGACGAGGGCTTCGGAGCCGGGGGAGGCCACCTGATCGGGTCCTTCGGCCCAGGTCGAGGTGTCGGTGACGCGGTACCACTGCTTGCCCGCGCCAGGTGAGGGGAGGGTGAAGTCGACGTCACCGGACCAGCCGTTGTAGCCGACGTAGACGGCGCTGCTGGGGTCGCCGAGTTCGGTGCCATCGAGGCGCAAGGCCAAGGCGTGGTTGTTCGGGCTGGACCAGTAGGCGCCGTCGGGCGCGCTGCCGGCGGGGGTGAACCAGTTCAGCTGGCCCAGGCCGTTGCCGTTGTTGTCGGCGGCGCTGTAGAAGGCTGCCGGACGCAGGGCCGGGTGCGCCTTGCGGAAGGTGATGAGCCGCTGGGCGTAGGTGCGGAAGGTGCTCTGGTCCGCGGTCGGGCTGTGGCCGAGCCAGTTGGCGGAGGAGTCCAGGTTGTACGGATTGTTGTTGCAGCGGATCGAGCGCAGGGTCTCGTCGCCGCCGGTCATCATGGGCGTGCCGGCGGACAGCATCAGCAAGGCGAAGCCGTTGCGGGCGGACTTGCGCTGGTCGGCGGCGTTACCGCCCTGGTCCCAGGACAGGTTGTGGTCCGAGCCGCCGTCGGAGGGGCCGTACGGCCAGGGCTGCGTGTTGCTCTTGGTGTTGCACGTGTACAGGTCGGCGAGGGTGAAGCCGTCGTGGGCGACCATGAAGTTGACCGAGTTGAAGGGTGCGCGGCCGTCGTCCTGGTACAGGTCGGCATCGAGGCGGGCCCCGCCGACGACAAGGACTACGGGGAGCACCACGAGATCACCGCCGAGGGCGTCGCCGAGCTCCTCGGATCGGCCGACTCGGTGATCATCACCCCCGGCTACGGCATGGCCGTCGCCCAGGCCCAGTACGGCATCGCCGAGCTGACCCGCAAGCTCAGGGAGCGCGACGTCGACGTGCGCTTCGGCATCCACCCGGTCGCCGGCCGGCTGCCGGGCCACATGAACGTCCTGCTCGCCGAGGCCAAGGTCCCCTATGACATCGTGCTGGAGATGGACGAGATCAACGACGACTTCGACGACACCGCCGTCGTCCTCGTCATCGGCGCCAACGACACCGTCAACCCCGCGGCCGCCGAGGACCCGGGCTCGCCCATCGCGGGCATGCCCGTCCTGCAGGTCTGGAACGCCGAGAACGTCATCGTCTTCAAACGCTCCATGGCCTCCGGTTACGCCGGAGTCCAGAACCCCCTCTTCTACCGCGACAACTCCGCCATGCTCTTCGGCGACGAAGGACCGCGTCGAGGACATCCTCCGCGTCCTGTGACCCGCTGTCGGTGGGGTCGGCTACCTTCGGGTCATGTCGATCACCGCACAACTGCGCGACTCGGTGGAGCTGCCGGGTGGGGGCGCACTCGTCAACGGCTTCGCGTTCG
This sequence comes from Streptomyces sp. PA03-1a, assembly GCF_033792805.1. Classification (NCBI taxonomy): domain Bacteria; kingdom Bacillati; phylum Actinomycetota; class Actinomycetes; order Kitasatosporales; family Streptomycetaceae; genus Streptomyces; species Streptomyces sp. PA03-1a. Next base: position 2,172 of record NZ_JARAVO010000223.1, on the reverse strand, counting down.
AGAGCCGCGGGGGCGGTGCGTGCCGCGCCCTGCTCGGCAACGGGCGCGAGCTGGAGGTCCACGACCTGAACGAGGTGTTCGCGGGTGAGCGCGTGCCGACCGCCGTCTTCCCCCTTCCCTGGCCGGGGTGGGACCGCGGCGTCCACTCGGTGAGTCCCGACGGCACGTTCGCGGTGTTCTCGGGCCAGCGCGCGGTACGGGCGGTGGGCAGGGACGGCGAGACGCTGTGGGAGTACCGGCACGCCTGCTGGGGGCCCGCGGTCGGCCACCCGCACACGGGGGACGAGCAGGAGGTGTGCCCCGGTCACGAGCACGGATCCTGCCGGGTCTCGGACGACGGCCGGCTCGTCTGGGCGCATGTCGTGGCCGAGCCGGCGGAAGGCGACTGGGAGGAGCGCTGGGTCGTCCTGGACGCCCGGGACGGCCGGGAGCTGGCCCGGCTGCCGCTGGGCAGTGCGGCATCCGGTTCGCATCATCTGTCCCACCCGGACGGTGTCCACATGGGCCTGTGCATCGGCATGGGCCAGGACGGCATCCTGCTGCACTGGGCGCGCCGGGACGGCGGCGAGCTGACCGGCTGGGACCTCAACGAGGGCATGGACCGCATCCTGACGGACGTCCATGCGGGGCACCCGGGCTTCCTGACCGTCGAGCACAGCGGGTGGGACCTGCAACTGCACGCCCTGGACGGCACCGTGCTCGCCGAGGTCTCGCCCGATCCGGCCGGCGACGAGGACCCGCCCCGCTGGGACTACGGCTGCGGCTTCGTGGACGCCGACACGGTCATCGCCTCGACGATCGACTCCGCCGAGGACCCCGAACAGGCCCGCCACTGGCTGCTCGACGCCCACAGTCTGGAGACACGCGGATCGGTCGGCTATCCCAGGGGCCATGTCGACAGCTATGTGCGTCCGCTCGGCGATGGGACCTGGCTCACCTATGACGACAAGAGCGGGACGCTGAACCGCTGGGCGGAAACGGCACTTTGAGCACGACCAGGACGCCCGCCGGTGCCGGTGGGTGCCCCTGACGCGGTGCCAGACCGTCTTGAGGTTGCAGAACTTCCGAATGCCCTCCGTGGCGAGCTCGCGGCCGATGCCCGAGTCCTTCGCGCCGCCGCCCTGGTCCGGTTGGACATCGCGGGGAGGGGCCCGGGCCACGCCGTGACGGTCGGCGTGGACGTGCGGTTCCTGGCGGGACTGTGGGACCTGGCCGTCCCGGAGCACACCCGGTGCCGGTTGCACCTGGAGGCCCGCACCTGCAGGCCCAGGTCCGTGAGATGCCCGGCCGGTCGATGCGGCGTTGAGCGCCCCGGCCCGCCGTGCGCGGCGCGGTGTCAGGACGCTGCCGCATCGGGCCAGAGCGCGCGGAGCGCGTCGGGAACCCCCGCGACGGCCTCGGAGTCACCCATGGCCAAGTGGAGGATGTAGCCGGGCAGCGTGCACATGAGCGTGGCGCCGATCGCCTCGGGAGATGCCTCACGTGTCAGGGTGCCGCCCTGCTGGTGTTCTCGGACGACCTCGGTGAGGGCGGAGCGCATCTGGGCCAGCAGGTCGTTGAACTGCTCGGCCAGCGAAGGGTTCCGCAGGGATTCGGACCAGGCAAGCACGGACAGCCCGGCGATGTTCTGCTCGGCGGTCTTGGCCTTCACGATGTCGAAGACATCGGCCATCAGGTCCCCGACGGAGCTGCTGGGCCGCTGCTCGGCGACACCGTGGACCATCGTCAGGACGTCACGCATGCTCTCCTCGACGATGGCCGTGATCATCTCGTTCTTGCTGGCGAAGTGCCGGTACACCGCGCCCGCCGAGAGGCCCGACTCCGCGAAGAGGTCCTGCATGGACGTGGAATGGAACCCGTCCCGCAGGAAGCAGCGGCGCGCCGCGTCCAGGATCTGCCGGCGGCGGGCCTCCATGTACTCCTGCGTGACCTTCGGCATGGATTCATCCTTCAATTAAAAAACGAATCTTCGTGTTAACTTAACACGGTGACCGTGGGTCATTCATAGGGAGCGCGGGGGAAATCTTTGCCCTCCTTCTCTGGACATCCACCGCGCGGGCCGCAACCATGGTTACTCCATACGGTATGCAATCTGCAGTATGGGATCCCGACGCACCACTCCCGACCCGTCGTTGGACTTGTGAGGTGGCCGTTGTGACCAAGGCACTCGAA
>NZ_JARAVO010000222.1:0-15986 GCF_033792805.1 Streptomyces sp. PA03-1a | reverse complement strand
TCCTGAGGCCGCCCACCCTCCCCTCCCGCTCCGGCCACGAGCCCGGGCGGGCAGCGGACGGCCCGCTCTCCTTCTTCCCGTGACGCCGTGAGCGGCGTTCGCCGAGTGGGAAGAACAAGAACGGTGAGCGGAGCGTAACGTTGCGGGCGGATACGGAGTGGCTGGCCATGGGGACTCCCGAGGAACGCGTGGACGCGGGCGTGGCGGACGCCGTCACGTTGCTGCTCGACGCCGAGGGGCGGCTGCTGAGCTGGCCGCCCGCCGCCGAGCGGCTGCTCGGCCGGCGGGCAGCGGACGTCATCGACACCCCCGCGGTGGACCTGCTTGCCCCGGAGGACGCGGCGCGGCCGCCGGAGATCGCCGAGCGCTGCCGCACCGAGGGCGGCTGGACGGGTGTGCTGCGGCTCCGCCGTGACGACGGCATGAGGGTCACGCTGGGCGTACGGGTGGCCGGGCTCCCGGAGGGGATCGGCGGCACGTCCGTCCGCTGGATGGTCCTGGCGGCGGAGTCCCGCAGCACCGCCCGCTCCGTGGCGTCCGGGATGACCCCGGTGATGCTGGAGCGGATCGTGGGCCAGACGCCGATCGGGCTGGCCGTGGTCGACACCGAACTGCGCTGCGTGTGGTCGAACGCGGCACTGGAGCGCTTCGGTGGTGGCCCCTCCCAGGAGCGGATGGGGCGCCGGCTCGGGGAGATCCAGCCGGGCCTGAACGCCACGGTCCTGGAGGCGCAGATGCGGCAGGTCCTGGAGACGGGCGTGCCGGTGATCGACTACGAGCACGTCGGGCGGTTCCGCACCGATCCACGCCGCGAGAAGGCGCATGCGATGTCCTTCGTACGGCTGGAGGACGAGCGCGGCGTACCGGTGGGCGTCTGCTACTCCGTGGTCGACATCAGCGACCGCTGGCGGGCCCGGCAGCGGCTGTCACTACTGGACCGGGCCAGCGAGCACATCGGCCGCACCCTGGACGTGATGCACACCGCGCAGGACCTGGCGGACGTGGTCGTGCCCGACCTCGCCGACTACGTCGCCGTGGAGTTGCTGGAGTCGGTCATCAAGGGCGCGGAGCCGCAGCCCGGCCCGCTGGGCGACGCCGTCACCGTGCCGCTGCGCCGCGCCGGGATGCGGGCGGCGCGGCAGGGCGAGCCCGAGCCGGCGTTCGGCATCGGGGCGGTCTCCGCCTACCTGGAGGACACCCCGCCCATCCGGTGCCTGACCGACGGCACCTCCTGGCTCAGCTCCCGGCTGGACCCACTGGAGCTGGAGTGGGCCGCAGGACCGGCCGGCGACCGCGCGCTCCACTTCGGCGAACTCGGGCTCCACACGGCGATGGTGGTGCCGATCCGCGCCCGCGGGGTCACCCTCGGCGTGACCCTCTTCTTCCGGGTGCGCCGCGCCGACCCCTTCGACGGGGAGGACCTGCGCCTGGCGGAGGAGGTGGTGGCCAGGGCCGCGGTCTGCCTGGACAACGCGCGCCGCTACACCCGCGAGCGGGACGCCGCCCTCGTGCTGCAGCGCAGCCTGCTGCCGCACACCTTCCCGCCGCAGGAAGCGGTGGAGGTCGCCACCTACTACCGGCCGGCCGACGAGCTGTCGGGCGTGGGCGGCGACTGGTTCGACGTCATCCCGCTGTCCGGGGCCCGGGTCGCGCTCGTGGTGGGCGAGGTGGTGGGTCACGGCATCGAGGCGGCCGCGACCATGGGCCAGTTGCGCACGGCGGTACGGACCCTGGCCGACCTCGACCTGCCGCCCGAGGAACTGCTGGCGCACCTGGACGACCTGGTCGTCCAGGTCTCCCGGGAGGCCGGGGAGTCCGCGACCGTCGGGGTGGGCGGCAGCGCGCTCGGGTCGAGCTGCCTGTACGTGACGTACGACCCGGTCAGCAGGCACTGCGTCATGGCCAGCGCCGGGCACCTGCCGCCCGCGGTGCTCCGGCCCGCCGGCGAGCGGTGCGGGGCCGAGGGCGGGGAGGCCGTCCGCTTCCCCCGGCTGCCCATCGGGCCCGCGCTGGGCCTGGGCGGACTGCCCTTCGAGGCGGCCGAGTTGACGATGGAGGAGGGCAGCGTCCTCGCGCTGTACACGGACGGCCTGGTCGCGCCGGCGGACGGCGCGGGCGACGTGCCGGACAGCGGGCGGAGCCGGCTGCGGACCGCCCTGGAAGCCGAGGACCTGCCGCTGGACGCGTTGTGCCGCAGCGTCGTCGACGAACTGGCCCCCGCCCGCCCGCACGACGACGTGGCGCTGCTGCTGGCCAGGACCCGCAGCCTGGACATCGGCCGAGTCGCCTCCTGGGACCTGCCCACCGACCCCGCGGTCGTGGCCCGGGCCCGCGAGCTGTCCACCCGGCAGCTGGAGGACTGGGGCCTGGGCGACCTCGCCTTCACCACCGAACTGGTCGTCAGCGAGCTGGTCACCAACGCGATCCGGCACGGCTCCGGTCCGATCCGCCTGCGGCTGATCCTGGAGCGGGCGCTGACCTGCGAGGTCTCCGACGCCAGCAGCACCTCCCCGCACCTGCGGCACCCCCGCACCACCGACGAGGGCGGTCGCGGGCTGTTCCTGATCTCGCAGTTCGCCCAGCGGTGGGGCACCCGTTACACCGACGACGGGAAGATCATCTGGGCCGAGCAGTTCCTCGACGGGCACGGCCCCGACGTCGGCATCGGCATCGGCATCGACACGGTCACCGTGCGCGAACCGGCCTGACGCCGGACGCCGCCCCCGCGCGCTCCTTCGTTCACCCGTACGCCCCGGCGAGGTCGCCGGGGCGTCGTGCTCCAGGCCGAGGGGTCGAGATGGTCCAGACCTATTGCCATCTGGTCCAGACCTTTCTACTCTGCCAGGGAACTGTGGTGGGCATGACATGGAGTCAACCGCCCACCAGGCGGCACTGGTTTCCCCGTCGGCCCCCACTCGAGGAGCACCCCTTGAGCACTGGAGACACCCCACGCACTCCACGCACCAGACGCATCAGGACCACAGCCGCCGCGGGGCTCACCGCGCTGCTGCTCCCGTTCGCCGCGCTCGTCGGTCTGGCCACGCCGGCCCATGCCGCGGGTACCACCGCCACGTACACCAAGACCCAGGACTGGGGCACGGGGTTCGAGGGCAAGTGGACGATCACCAACAGCGGCACCTCGTCCATCAGCAGCTGGACCGTCGAGTGGGACTTCCCCGCCGGCACGTCGGTGACCTCGGCGTGGGACGCCGACGTGACCGCCTCCGGCACCCACTGGACCGGCAAGAACAAGAGCTGGAACGGCACGCTGGCCCCGGGCGCCAGCATCAGCTTCGGCTTCAACGGCACCGGTAGCGGCAGCCCGAGCGGCTGCAAGCTCAACGGCGGTTCCTGCACCGGCGGTGGCGGCGGCGACCCGACGCCCACGCCGACCCCGACGCCGACCCCCACCGGCCCCGCGGGGAACAAGATCCGCCTCGGCTACTTCGCCGAGTGGGGCGTCTACGGCCGCAACTACCACGTCAAGAACCTGGTGACCTCCGGCTCGGCGAGCAAGCTGACCCACATCAACTACGCCTTCGGCAACGTCACCAACGGCCAGTGCGCGATCGGCGACTCCTACGCCGACTACGACAAGGCCTACACCGCCGACCAGAGCGTCGACGGCGTCGCCGACACCTGGGACACCGGCGCCCTGCGCGGCAGCTTCAACCAGCTGCGCAAGCTGAAGAAGCAGTACCCGAACATCAAGATCCTCTGGTCCTTCGGCGGCTGGACCTGGTCCGGCGGCTTCGGCCAGGCGGCCGCCAACCCGACCGCCTTCGCCAACTCCTGCTACAACCTGGTCGAGGACCCGCGCTGGGCCGACGTCTTCGACGGCATCGACATCGACTGGGAGTACCCCAACGCCTGCGGTCTGTCCTGCGACACCAGCGGGGCCTCGTCCTTCAAGACGCTGATGTCCGCGCTGCGCACCAGGTTCGGCTCCAACAACCTGGTCACCGCGGCCATCACCGCCGACGGCACCAACGGCGGCAAGATCGACGCGGCCGACTACGCGGGCGCCGCGCAGTACGTGAACTACTACAACGTGATGACGTACGACTACTTCGGCGCCTTCGACGCGGACGGCCCGACCGCCCCGCACTCCCCGCTCACCTCCTACAGCGGCATCCCGATCGCCGGCTTCTACTCCGACGCGGCGATCCAGAAGCTGAAGAGCAAGGGCATCGCGTCGAACAAGCTCAACCTGGGCATCGGCTTCTACGGCCGCGGCTGGACCGGCGTCACGCAGTCGGCGCCGGGCGGTTCGGCGACCGGCGCCGCTCCCGGTACGTACGAGGCGGGCAACGAGGACTACAAGGTCCTCAAGAACACCTGCCCGGCCACCGGCACCGTCGCGGGCACCGCGTACGCCCACTGCGGCAACAACTGGTGGAGCTACGACACCCCGTCGACCATCGCGGGCAAGATGGCCTACGTGAAGAACCAGGGCCTCGGCGGCGCGTTCTTCTGGGAGTTCAGCGGCGACACCGGCAACGGTGAGCTGATCACCGCGATCAACAACGGTTTGAGCTAGTCCTCGGGAGCGGGCCGTACGGGCCGGAGGGGCGGAATCGTGACCGCCCCTCCGGCCCGGTCGCGTCGGGGCGCGGCGGGGTTCGTCAGCCGGTGGCGCAGGACGCGCCGTCGAGGGTGAAGCCGGTGGGCGGGGCGGAGACGCCCGGCCGGGTGCCGACCAGGCCGAAGCTGACCGAACCGCCCGCGCGCACCGACCGGTTGTAGCCCTTGGCCCGGGCGGTGACCGATCCGCCGCGCTGGGCGAAGTCGGCGTCCCACATCTGCGTGACGCGCCGGCCGTCGGAGTACCTCCAGCCGACCCTCCAGTCGTCGAGGTCCGTGCGGGTCGTCAGGGTGACCGTGGCCTGGAAGCCGTCGTACCACTGCTCGTTCACCTCGTAGGTGATCGTGCAGGACGGCGCCGGCTCCTTCGGGGCCTCGTGCGCGGGCGGCGCGGCGGAGGACGGTGCGCGATCGGCGGCGGGGATGGTGTGCTCGGCTGCGGAGGGCCCGATCTCCTCGGGGAACGGCGCGCTCTCGGCGGGCTCCGGCGCCCCGGAGGCGCCGGACGCGCCCGGTGACGGCAGCGGGGGGAAACCGGGACCGTCCGGGGCGGTGCCGTCCTTGCCGCCCTGGGCCGTCGGAAGGGCCCGGGCGGACCGGGGGGCGGAGTCGTCGGTGGTGACCAGGGCCGTCAGGCAGATCACGGCGGCCAGCACCGCGACCGCCCCGGCCACGGCGGCCCTGCCCCCGGGGACGCGGGTCCTCGCCCGTGCGGCACGGGCGGCGCGCGCGGCCCGCCGCGACGGCGGGGCCGCGGTGGCGCCCCGGCGCCGGGCCTCCAGATAGGCCGGCCCCGCCCAGCCCAGCACCCCTTCGGCCAGCGCCTCGGGCAGTCCGCCGCCGAGCGGGGTCAGGCACACGGCCGCCCGCGCGCACTCGGCGCACCCGCGCAGGTGCCGGCGCAGGTCCCCGGGTGCCGCCTCGACGGGCATCCGGGTGGCCGCGTCCAGCAGCCGGGCGTACCCCTGGCACTCGTCGGAGGGCGGTTCCTCCTGGTGGGCACGGAGGCAGCGGTCGCGGAAGTCCTCGCGGGCCCGGTCGATCTCCCGCTCCACCGCGGTGACGTCCACGCCCAGCGCGTGTGCCGTCACGGCCGCGGGGCGGCACTCGACCTCGGTGGACCACAGCAGTGCCGCGTCCGGTTCCGCCATGGCGCGCAGTCCGCGCAGGGCCAGCGGTTCCGGGCGCGGTGCCCTGCCCCGGCGCGCGGCGCGTTCCGCGTTGAGCCAGATGCGGAACTCCGGCTGCAGGCTGTCGCCCTCGCCCCGGGCCTGCCAGGACGCGGCGGTGTCCCGTACGGCGGTCAGCAGCAGCGGCAGGGGCGGCAGCCCCGGTCCGGGTGCGCCGTCCGCCGCGTCGGGCGTCAGGTCCAGACCGCGGTCGAACGCGTCGGCGGCCAGTCGGCCGCCGTCCTCGGGGGAGAGCGAGCACAGCTGGGCGAAGCACAGCGCTTCCGCCCAGTACTCGGACAGCGGTACGGCCTCGGGGACCGGGGCTGGGGCAGTCATCGAGTGGTGAACCAACCCTTCGGCGTCGGGAGGCGGTTGCGCCTGCGCCTGGTGGTGCGGGGAGCCTTTCACGGTTTCCACACAAGTAGCAAGGCGCGACTTCGTTTGCCGAAGGGGTAGTTGGGGCGTGAGCGGTGATGTCCGCTTCTGCCCCCTTGTGAACGGCGGGATCAGCCGTGGTGGACGAAGCGGGCGGCGACCGAGAGGGTCGCGGCGCCCTTGATCATGCCCATCCGGTTCCAGGTGAGGCCGAAGTCGGCCCGGTCGACGACCGCATCGGCGGTGAGCACGACGGCGTCGGCGGAGGAGGACTCGACGCGTCCGGTGAGGGCGAGCGGGCGGGTGGTGCCGCGGACGGTCAGCTCGCCGTCGACGGAGAGGGCGCCGTCGGTGCCGGCGGTGACCCGGCGGGCGGTGAAGACGATCGCCGGGTGGGTCGCGACGTCGAGGAAGTCGGCGGAGTGCAGGTGGGTGTCGCGCTGCTTGTTGCCGGTGTCCAGGGAGGCGGCGCCCACGGTCAGGGTGCCCTGCCCGGTGCCGTCGGCCGCGAGTTCGCCCTCGCCCCCGACCTCGGTGAACGCGCCCTTCACGGTGGCCATGCCCCACATCGTCCGGTGCGTGAGCCGCACGGCCGAGCCCGCGGGGTCGAGGGCCCAGGAGCCCGTGCGCAGACCGGTGGGGGTGGTCGTCGAGTCGCTCATGGGGTGTCGCACCCTTCGATAGCTCGCCAGATATTAAGTAGCCAGTTAGACAATAACTGGCGTTGGTACCCTGGGCAATGTGACGGCGGAGATCCACGCGGAGACGGACGGCCGGTGCCCGGACACCGCCGACCTGCACCTGCTCGCGCGGTGGGACGCGCTGCAGTCGGGCTTCCGGCGGCTCACGGACCAGTTGCTGGCGGACGTCGAGGCGCGGTCGGGGCTGGCCCCGTCCTCGTTCCAGGCGCTGTGGTTCCTGATGACCACGCCGGAGCGGTCGGCGCCGATGTACCGGCTCGCGGGGACGCTGGGCTTCACCACGGCGGGCACCACCAAGGTCGCCGACCGCCTCACGGAGGCGGGGCTCATCGAACGCCGTCCCTGCCGGGAGGACCGGCGCGTCACCCTGGCGGTGCTGACCGAACGCGGCCTCCAGGTGGCGATGACGGCGGCGCTCACGCTGGCCGACGCGCTGCGTGAGCGCGTGGTCGGGCCGCTGGGCGGCGCGGAGCGGTTCGACGCGCTCGCGGTGGCGGTCACCGCCGTCGACCCGGAGCCGCCGTCCCGGCCCCCGTGCGGGGGCTGAGGCTCAGGCCCGGACGGTGACCGAGCGGGGGTCGAAGCCGTAGGGCAGTTCGAGGCGGTGGGCGCGCATCAGGGCGTCGTCGGCGAGGAGCTCCTGGGTGCGGCCGTCGGCGACGACGGTTCCACCGCTGAGGACGACCGAGCGCGGGCACAGCTCCAGGGCGTACGGCAGGTCGTGGGTGACCATCAGGACCGTGACGTCCAGCGAGCGCAGGATGTCGGCGAGTTCGCGGCGGGAGGCGGGGTCCAGGTTGGAGGAGGGCTCGTCCAGGACGAGGATCTCCGGCTCCATGGCGAGGACGGTCGCCACCGCCACGCGGCGCCGCTGCCCGAACGACAGGTGGTGCGGCGGCCGGTCGGCGAACTCCGTCATGCCGACCCGCTCCAGCGCCCTGCGGACGCAGGCCTCCAGCTCGGCGCCGCGCAGACCGGCCGCGGCCGGGCCGAAGGCGACGTCCTCGCGGACGGTGGGCATGAAGAGCTGGTCGTCCGGGTCCTGGAAGACGATGCCGACCCGGCGCCTGACCTCGGCCACGTTCTTGCGCTCGCCGACCGGGAGGCCGGCGACGGTCACCGAGCCGGCGCCCGCCTCGAGGATGCCGTTGAGGTGCAGCACGAGGGTGGTCTTGCCGGCGCCGTTGGGGCCGAGGAGGGCCACCCGCTCGCCGCGGGCGATGGTCAGGTCGACGCCGAACAGCGCCTGGTGGCCGTCGGGGTAGGCGTAGGCGAGGCCCTTGACCTCGAGCGAAGGTGTCACAGGAACCATCCCATCAGACAGACCAGCAGCGCCGCGGCCGGGAGCGCGGCGGCGTACGACCACTGGGCGCGCGAGGCCGTCACCTCGTCGATCACCGGCATGCTGCCGGCGTAGCCCCGGCTGACCATGGCCAGGTGGACGCGTTCGCCGCGTTCGTAGGAGCGGATGAACAGGGCGCCCGCGGACTTGGCGAGCACGCCCCAGTGACGCGGGCCGCGCGCCTCGAAGCCGCGCGAGAGGCGGGCGACGCGCATCCGGCGCATCTCGTCGGTGATGACGTCCCCGTACCGGATCATGAACGAGGCGATCTGCACCAGCAGCGCCGGCAGCCGCAGCCGCTGCAGGCCCAGGAGCAGTGCGCGCAGCTCGGTGGTGGACGCCAGCAGGACGGAGGCGGCGACGCCGAGGGTGCCCTTGGCCAGGATGTTCCAGGCGCCCCACAGGCCGTTCACGCTGAGGGACAGGCCCAGCACCTCGGTGCGCGGGCCCTCGGCGACGAACGGCATGAGGAAGGCGAAGGCGACGAAGGGCACTTCGATCAGCAGCCGCCGCAGCAGGAATCCGGCCGGGACGCGCGCCACGGTGGCGACCGTGGCCAGCAGCACCGCGTACAGGCCGAAGGCCCACATCGCCGTGCGCGGGGTGGAGACCACCACCAGGACGAAGCAGAAGACCGCGGCGATCTTGCACTGCGGGGGCAGCGCGTGCACCGGCGAGTGGCCGTGCCGGTAGAGCCGGTGGGCGTGCCCCGCTCCCACGGCTAGACCTCCTCCGCGCGCGGACGGCGGCGGACGACCCAGAAGACGCCGGTGCCGAGCGCGAGGGTGACACCGACGCCGATCACACCGGCGAGGCCGCCGGAGAGCCGGGCGTTGCCGACGTCCTCGGTCCGGTAGTCGGCGAGCGGGGAGTCCTTGGCCGCGTGGTCCTCGGCCTTCTTGTCGATGCCGTGGTCCGCCGCGACCTTCTCCAGGCCGTCCGGGCTGGCGGAGGCGTAGTAGCTGACGAATCCGGCGAGCAGCACGGCGGCGATGAGGCCGGCGATCCACAGCGGCCGTATGCCGCCGCGCTTGGGGGTGTCGGTCACGGCCGCCATCAGACGGTCGCCTCCTTGAGCTCCAGCGGGCGGCGCAGGCCACGGGCGCCGTGGACGAGGTCGGGGCGGACGGCGACGACGGCGCCCACCGTCGCCGCGGTGATCACCGCCTCGCCGATGCCGATCAGGACGTGCACGCCGACCATGGCGGTGAAGACCTTGCCGAGCGAGACGTCGGTCGTCCCGCCCAGCGCGTAGATCCCGGTGAAGGCGACCGCCGCCGCGGGGACGGAGAGCAGGGCCGCGACGAAGGCCGCGCCGGTCACCCCGCCGCGTCCGTTCGGCAGCACCTTGACCAGCCCACGGAAGACGGCGTAGGCGACGACCACGGTGACGATCGCCATGTCGGTGATGTTCACGCCGAGCGCGGTCAGGCCGCCGTCGGCGAAGAGCACGCCCTGGATCAGCAGGACGACGGACACGCACAGCACCCCTGTGTAGGGGCCGACGAGTATCGCCGCCAGCGCGCCGCCGAGGAGATGGCCGCTGGTACCGGCGGCCACGGGGAAGTTGAGCATCTGGACGGCGAAGATGAACGCCGAGACGAGTCCGGCCAGCGGCGCGGTGCGCTCGTCCAGCTCGCGCCGCGCACCGCGCAGGCTCACCGCTACGGCTGCGGCCGCGACGGCACCGGTCGCCACCGACACCGGGGCGTCGACGAATCCGTCGGGTACATGCATGGGGGAGCTCCAGGTCGGGTCCGGCCGGCGGCCGGTCGGGTCGGCGAATCAGGGCGCTCAATCATAGGGTCTTATTGCGACCTGTTTGCAAGAGCCTGTTCGCCGCTGGAGCGCACCCCGCTCAGCCCAGCGGGCGTCCCGCCCGCAGGTTCCAGCGTCCGGACCGCCCGCTGAATTCCGTCGCCGTCAGCGGGGGCACGTCGATCCGCCAGAAGGCGGCCTCGGGCGTACCCAGGACCCGTACCGCGCAGGCCCGGACGATCTCCGGCTCGACGACGGCGAGCACCCGCCCCGGCGTCGCGGCGAGCCCGTCGAGCCACGCGCCGGCCCGGGCGCACAGTTCGCGCAGCGACTCGGCGTCGTGCGGTGCGGCGTCCGGGTCGGAGAGCCAGGCGGCGACGGCCTCCGGCTCCTCGGCGCTCACCTCGGCCAGTGTCCGCCCCCGCCAGCGGCCCAGCGCCCACCCCGCGGGGGCCGTCTCCCGCGCGGCGAGGCCGAGCGCCTCGGCGGTCGCGCGGCAGCGCACGGTGGGCGAGACGAGCACGGGCCCCGCGGAGGGCAGGGAACCGGCCAACGCGCGGGCGGCGGCGAGCGCGTGCTCGTCCGGCGGCACGTCGTCGTCGAAACGCGCCTCGCGCAGCGCCGCGTTCACCACCGGTGAGATCAACATCACCCGGGTCGTCATGCACCCTCCTCGCCCTGCGGCGACCCCTCGGAATCGCCAACTGCCGCCTCACACCTGGCCGGTCGGTCGCACGGAAGCAGCTCCCGCGCATGCCGGGGCGCATACACGCGCCCTTGGCCGGATCACCGGATCGCGGTACCGTCACGACGACATTCACGACGACACGGCGGAAGTCCGGTGCAAATCCGGCACGGTCGCGCCACTGTAAGCCCAGCCCAGCGCCAGGCGAGTCAGACCCGCAGTCGTCCGACAGAGCTCCACCGACCGGGACGCGAGTTCCCACCAGGAGGTCATGCCATGGCGCAGTCCGCCGTTCCGCCTGCCGTCGCCCCTTCCGCCGTCCCCGTGACGCTGCCGATCCGGGCGATCCTGCCCTGGGCGGCCTTCTTCGGCGTCCTGATGCTGGTCCTGCTCTACTTCGTGGGTGCCGAGCAGGGGGCGACGTCCCTCCTGTCCGGTGAGAACGTCCACGAGTGGGTGCACGACGGGCGTCACCTGCTCGGCTTCCCCTGCCACTGACAGGGGCGCCGCGCCGATGAACCCCGCCGCCTCCGCCACCCCCGTCAACTCCGTCACCGTCAGGCAACTGCTGGTGCGGGGCATGCTGGCCGGCCTCGCCGCCGGCGGGCTCGCCCTGGTCGTCGCCTACCTGCTGGGCGAGTCCCGGGTCGACGCCGCCATCGCGTTCGAGGAGTCGCACGCCCACGAGCACGGCGGCGCCGAACCGGTCAGCCGTGCCCTGCAGTCCACCGCAGGCCTGGCCACCGGCATCCTCCTGTATGGCGTGGCGCTGGGCGGCATCGCCGCCCTCGCCTACTGCTTCGCCCTCGGGCGGATCGGCCGCTTCGGTGCCCGGCCGACGGCGCTGCTGCTGTCGGCCGCCGCGCTGGTCGCGGTCTACGTCGTGCCCTTCCTGAAGTACCCGGCCAACCCGCCGGCCGTCGGCGACCCCGACACCATCGGCAAGCGCACCACGCTGTACTTCCTGATGATGCTGCTCAGCGTGCTGCTCGCGGTCGCCACCGTGATCCTCGGCAAGCGCCTCGCGCCGCGCCTGGGCAACTGGTACGCGACCGTGGCCGCCGGTGGGTTCTTCGTCCTGGCCGTGGGGCTCGCGTACGCCTTCCTGCCCGGGATCAACGAGGTGCCGGAGCACTTCCCGGCGGCGCTGCTGTGGCAGTTCCGCCTGGCGGCGCTGGCGATCCAGCTGACGCTGTGGACCTCCTTCGGGCTGGTCTTCGGCCACCTGGCCGGACGCCTGCTGGAACCGGGTCCGGCGGCCGCCCCCACGGGGCGCGACACCGTGGGCGCGGGCACGGCGGCCTCCGTCTAGGCCTCCGCCACACCGGCCGTGACCGCCCGTACGACGCTCAGCGCGTCGTGCGGGCGGTCGTGTGTGCGTCGGTCCGTACGTCGGTCCGCGCGTCCGTCCGCGCGGAGATCAGCGTGTGCAGGCGCTCCGCCGCGGCACGGCCGAAGGCCGGGTCGTTGATGTGCGTGTCGTACTCGGCGAGTTCCACCCGGCTGCCGCGCAGCTCCTCGCGGAGGGTGCGGAACAGCACCCCGTCCACCGCACGGTCGTGGTACGGCCCGCCCGGCGCCCCGAGGGTGGACAGCCCGCGCAGCGGCAGCAGGAGCGCGGCCGGGCCGGTGGCCGCGCGCAGCTTCGCCGCGACCTGGCGGCCGAGTTCGGCGCACTCGGCGGCGGAGGTGCGGATCACCGTCACCGACGGGTTGTGGACGTGGACGTGCCGGGCCCGGAAGCGGTCCGGCAGCGAGGCGAGCGGGCCGAACTTGACCATGTCCAGCGCGCCGGGGCTCACCACCTGCGGCAGCCCGGCGCGCCCTGCGGTGCGCAGCCGGTCGGGCCCCGCGCCGAAGGCACCGCCGACCAGCTCGTCGGCGAGCTCGCTGAGCGTCAGGTCCAGCACCCCGCTGAACATGCCCTCCCCGGTCAGTGCCTCCAGGGAGCGGCCGCCGGAGCCCACGGAGTGGAAGACCAGCACCTCGTAACCGAGTTCGGTGAGCCGTGCGCGGGCGGCGTCGACCCCGGGGGTCGTCACCCCCGCCATGCTCGCCGCCACCAGCGGCCGGTCCCCGGCGGGCGCGGCGGGTGCCCCGGCGAAGCCCCTGGCCATCCCGGCGACGGCGTCCGCCGCGTTGGCCAGGATCGGCGCCGAGACCCGGTTGACGCCCGCGATGTCGACGACGCTGTACATCATGGCGATGTCCGTCGAGCCGACGTACGGGGAGACGTCGCCCGCGGCCATCGAGGAGACCATCAGCTTCGGCACGCCGAGCGGCAGCGCCCGCATCGCACGGGTCGCGATCGAGGTGCCGCCGCTGCCGCCGATGGCCAGGACGCCGTGCAGCCGGCCCTCGTCGTACAGCCGGCGCACCACCCGCGCCGCCCCC
This sequence comes from Streptomyces sp. PA03-1a, assembly GCF_033792805.1. Classification (NCBI taxonomy): domain Bacteria; kingdom Bacillati; phylum Actinomycetota; class Actinomycetes; order Kitasatosporales; family Streptomycetaceae; genus Streptomyces; species Streptomyces sp. PA03-1a. The sequence goes on along the minus strand of NZ_JARAVO010000222.1, from coordinate 2,975 downwards.
TCGGCCATGACCGTCACCGCGGCGCCGCGGTCGCCCGCCCTGCGCAGCCGTTCGGCGTCCGCGCCCGCGGCCGACGCCACGACGCTGCGGGGGATGTCCGGGGTGACCAGGGGCTCACCGGCCACGCCCGCGTCGATCAGCACGACCTCCACGGCGCCGCGCAGCAGGCGGTCCCGCAGCCAGCCGTACTCCGTGCCCTTGGTGTCCAGCGTTCCCAGCAGCGCGACGACCGGCATGGACAACAGTGTTGGGCCCGATCCGGGAAGTGACAAGGCCTCATGACGGGGGCACGGGGCGCAGCAGCAGGAGCGCGGTGTCGTCGGTGCGGTCGGTGGCGGGACCGTCGTGGTGCACGAGCACCTCGGCGAGTTCGTCCAGTGGGAGCCGGCCCCGGCAGGACAGGGCCACGGCCAAGGAGGCGATCGCCTCGTCCAGGTCGCGGCCGGGGGTCTCGATGAGCCCGTCGGTGTACAGCGCGAGCACCGCGCCGCGGGGCAGCGTCAGCGTGGTGGTGGGGTACTCGGCGTCCGGGTCGATGCCGAGCAGCAGCCCGGTCGGCAGGCTCAGGATGTCGGTGCGGCCGTCGGGGAAGCGCAGCAGGGCCGGCGGGTGGCCAGCGGAGGCCAGCCTCAGGGCGCCGTCGGTGAGCCGGAGGTGGGCGTAGAGGCAGCTGGTGAAGAGCCCGGTGTCGAGCTCGTCGAGCAGCCGGTTGGTGCGGGACAGCACCTGGTCGGGGGAGGCGCCGGCGGTGGCGTGCGCGTGCACCGCGGTGCGCACCTGGCCCATCAGGGCGGCGGCGTTGACGTTGTGGCCCTGGACGTCGCCGATGACGGCGGCCGCGCAGGTGTCGTCCAGCCGGATCAGGTCGTAGAAGTCGCCGCCGACCTCCATGCCGCTGGTCGCCGGCAGGTAGCGGGCGGCGACCTCCAAACCGGGCAGGGAGGGCAGGGTGTGCGGCAGCAGTCCCGACTGGAGGCTGTGCGCGAGGTGGTGCTTGGCGTCGTAGATCCGGGCCCGGTCCAGGGCCTGGGCGATCAGCCCGCTGAGCGAGGTCAGGGCGGCCCGTTCGTCGGCGGGGAAGGAGCGCTCCCGGGCGAAGGCGAGGATGCAGCAGCCCACGGGACGGCCGGAGGCGATCAGCGGCAGGAACGCCCAGGCCGCCATGCCCGACTGCAGGTCCAGGTCCGGGTAGGTCCGTATGAGGTCCTCGCGTGAGCCGAAGAAGCTGGGGACGCCGTTGGTGAGGGCCCTGGTCGCCGGGAGGCGCGCGGTGAGCGCGGTGCCGTCCAGGGCCGCCATGACCTCGGGCCGGTAGCCGCGGTCGCCGATGACGCGCAGCCGGCCGCCCTCCGCGACGCACAGTACGAAGGCGTCGGCTCCGATGGCGGCCGGGAAGAGGTCGGCGACCAGGCGGACGACGTCGTCCACGCCGACGGCCTCGGTGAGGGCCGTCGCGAGGTGCATGAGGTGGTAGATCGCCCCGATCCGGACCGGCACCGCGGCCTCGTCGTAGGGCGGGGCCGACGGGGCGGGGCCCGCAGCCGCATCGGTGGGGGAGATCCGCACGCTGACCCCGGTCGCGTCCGGGTAGAGCTGGACGAGCAGCCAGTGGTCGGGCGGCCGCAGGGCGGTGAACGAGACCGGCTGTCCGCTGAGCACGGCGGCGCGGTAGCGGTCCTCGTGGGCGGGATCGCGCAGCCAGCGCAGGCTCTCCCAGGGGAAGGTGCCCACGAGCCGCTCGACGGGCACGCCGACCAGCTCGGCCGCGCGGGGGGTGACGTAGGTGAGCCGCCCGTCGAAGTCGAGCGCGCAGGCTCCCTCGGGCAGCCGCCGGGCCCAGTCCGCCGCGGCCAGTGCCTGGTCCGGGTCCACCGGGACCGCCCGCGCGGTCCGCAGCACGCGCGGCTCGGGCCCCGGCAGGATCGGCTCCCCGCCGGCGCCGGCCCGTGCGAGCCGGCCGGACAGGCGCTCGCGGGCGTGCTCCAGCAGCGCGCGCTCCGCGGGCGGCGCCTCGGCGGGGCGCGGCCGGGACCAGATCAGCACGAGCGTGCCGAGCACGGCCTCCCCGTCGGTGAGCGGGGCGGCCACCATGGACAGGTCGTACGGCATGACCAGGGCCGTGCGCGGATAGCGGTCGGCCAGTTCCTCCCGGGAGCCGATCCGGATCGTCCGGCCCTCCCGCACGGCGTCGGCCACCGGGGTCGAGCGCTCCATGGGCAGCCGCGACCAGGGCATCGACAGCTCCCGGGGTGCCCCGGTGATGACCTCCATGCCCAGTGCGCGGCCCCCGGGCATCACCAGGAAGACCGCACCGACATGGGCGCCCGTCTCACGCACCACTTCGGCGAGCACCTGGTCCAGCAGCTCCCGCGCGGGGGCAGTCACCACCATGTGTGGCTCCACCATCGGGCCGACACCACCTATAAGGGGACGATACGCCCCTCCCCGCCCCGCCTCCTCTTGCCGGAAGCGGCACCCTGGCGACGGGCGCGCCGCTCGGCCGGTGGGCCGGGGACGGGTGCCGTTGGTGCGCGGAGGTGTTGCGCCGCGGCGGGGCGACAGGCGGTCGCTCCAGGCCGCCGGGGTTGCTCGGGCCATGGGCCGCGCCGGGCGGGTGTTGTCGACGTGGCGGCCCAGGCGGGGCGGGATCGTCAGCCTCGGCGGCGCGCTCGCCCGTGTCCCCGGCTGCCGCCGCGCGGCGCACGATGCGGCGGGCGACGGTGCGCGGCAGCAGAGCCGACACGTGCGACGAGGCGGGTGGGCCCGACACCGGGCCGTCCCATGGCGGCGTGGTCTGCCCAGGGGCGACAGGCGGCCTCCCGGCGCCCTCCGGGGCCGCGCTGGGCGGGGGTGTGCGGGACCGGGTGGTCGCCCCCGCGGAGCGGGTCAGCGGGCCGGGGCGGCCGGGGTGGCGGCGATCGCGCCGCCGGCCTGGTCGGCGAGGGTGACGGCGACCAGACGGGCCTGGCGGGAGG
>NZ_JARAVO010000221.1:0-16444 GCF_033792805.1 Streptomyces sp. PA03-1a | reverse complement strand
GGGGTCGCCCGAGCGGAGGCACTGCTCGCCGAGGTCGAGCACGGCGGGCTCGACGACGGGGACGGGGAAGGCCCAGCGGCCCGCGGCCTCGGCGAGTGCGGGTCCCCGGCGGGCGGCGACCGCGACGGCGGCGGGGAAGAAGCGGGGCACGTACTCCCGGACGAGGTCGAGCTGTTCGGGCTGCCAGAAGCCCTGGGCGGTGGCCGTGAAGAGGTAGTTGGACAGGGTGTCGCCGTCGAACATCCGCGCCCAGGCGTCGCGCTTCGCCTCGGGGTCGGGCAGCGCGGCCCGGCAGCGGGCGGCGCCCTCCTGGCCGGTGGCGCTGGGGTCGGAGTCCAGCTCGGCCGCGATGTCCTCGGCCGACGCCGCGCCCAGGACGGTGAGCCGGGTGAGGATCTGCCAGCGCAGTTCGGGGTCGAGCGCGGGCCCGCCGGGCAGGGTGCCCTCGGTGAGCCAGCCGCGCAGGGCGCCGGGGTCGGCGGTGGCGGCGATGAGCTCGCGGGCCGCGGCGAGCCGCAGTCCTGGGTCCTGACGGGTGAGCAGGTCGCGGGCGAGCGCCTCCAGGGTGGCGAGCGCGCCGGGGCGTTCGGCCGCGGGGAGGTAGCGGTCGGCGATCTGCCCGCGGGCGAAGCCGAGCACGCCTTGCACGACGGCGATGTCGGTCTCGTACGGCAAGTGGGCGCGGGCGACGTCGAGGTAGGCGGCGGGCGGGAGTTCGCCGTCCCGGACGAGGTCGCGGGCGGCGTTCCAGACCAGGGCGCGGCTGAGCGGGTCCGGCAGGCCGCGCAGCGCGGCGACGAGGGTGTCCCAGGACTGCGTGTCGAAGCGGATCTTGGCGTACGTCAGGTCCTGGTCGTTGAGGAGCACCAGGTCGGGGCGGGGGCCGGGGCGGCCGCCGGGCGCCTCGCCGTTCGCGGGCACGTCGGTCTCGAAGCGCTCGCGCAGCACCAGCTGCGCCGGGTCGGCGTCGGCGCGGTCGTACGCGGCGACGGCGATGCGGTGCGGGCGGCTGCCCTGGTGCGTCACGTCGAGCCGCCAGCCGCCGTCGGCGCCCACGGGGGCGGGGGTGAGCGTGTCGACGCCGGTGGTGCGCAGCCAGCGGTCGGCCCAGGCGTGGACGTCGCGGTCGGTGGCGCGGGCGAGGGAGTCGATGAAGTCGGCGAGGGCCGCGTTGCCGAAGCGGTGCCGGGCGAAGTGGTCGTTGATGCCGGCGAGGAAGTCCTTGCGGCCGAGCCACGTGACGAGCTGGCGCAGCGCGGAGGCGCCCTTGGCGTAGGAGATCCCGTCGAAGTTGAGCAGCGCCGAGGCGGTGTCGGGGACGGCCTCCGGGGCCGGGGCGACGGGGTGGGTGGAGGGGCGCTGGTCGGCGTCGTACCCCCAGCCCTTGCGCGCGACGGCGAAGTCGGTCCACGTGCCGGTGAACCGGGTGGCCTCGGAGAGCACCTGGTAGCCCATGTACTCGGCGAAGGACTCGTTGAGCCAGATGTCGTCCCACCAGCGCAGGGTGACGAGGTCGCCGAACCACATGTGGGCCATCTCGTGGGCGACGACCATGCCGCGGGTCTGCCGTTCGGTGTCGGTGACGGCGGAACGGAAGACCATCTCGTCGCGGAAGGTGACCAGGCCCGGGTTCTCCATCGCGCCCGCGTTGAACTCGGGGACGAAGGCCTGGTCGTAGGAGTCGAAGGGGTACGGCTCCTCGAACAGCTCGTGGTAGCGGTCGAAGCAGCGCCGGGTGATGTCGAAGAGCTCCTCGACGTCGGCGTCCAGGTACGGGGCGAGGGAGCGGCGGCAGTGCAGCCCGAAGGGCAGGCCCGCGTGCTCGGTGCGCACCGAGTGCCAGGGTCCGGCGGCGACCGCGAGCAGGTAGGTGCTGATCGGCGGGGTCGCCGCGACGCGCCAGCGGCCCTCGGCCTCCCCGGTGCGCCCGGCGACGCCGTTGCCGAGGACCGTCCACGCGGGGGGCGCGGTCACGGCGACCTCGAAGACGGCCTTGAGGTCGGGCTGGTCGAAGGCGGCGATGACGCGCTGCACGTCGTCCAGGAAGAGCTGGGTGTACAGGTACGTCTCGCCGTCGGCCGGGTCCGTGAAGCGGTGCATGCCCTCACCGGTGCGGGAGTAGCGCATGTCCGCCTCGACCCGCAGTTCGTGCGGGCCGGCCGCGAGCCCGGTGAGCGGCAGCCGGTTGTCGTCCAGGGACGCGGGGTCCAGCGGCCGCCCGTCCAGGACGGCGCCGTGCAGCGCGGCGGGCTTCAGCTCGACGAAGGTGTCGCCGTCGGCGAGCGCGGTGAAGCGGATGACGGTGGTCGATCCGAACACCTCGTCGCCACGGGTGAGGTCCAGGTCGACGGAGTAGTGCTGGACGGCGATCCGCCGGGCGCGGGTCTCGGCCTCGGCACGTGTGAGAACAGGCATGCGGTCATGCTGCCCCATGCCCGGTCCGCGGCGCACGGCCGTTCGCCACGGGCCGCGGTCGCGCGGGCCGGTCGACCGGGCGTCCGGGACGGCGCGCCGTCAGGTGAAGATGCCGCGCGGAAGGGTCATCGACACGAGCCAGGACGGCAGGTCCACCGTCTCGTTGATCTTCAGGTCGCCCGCCACGCTGCAGAGCGTGTAGGCCTCGTGCAGGCTCAGCCCCTGGTCGCCGGCGAGCCAGTCGGCCATGTCCCGGACCGCGTTCTTCGCGTTCTCCATCAGGTCCGGTCCGGTGCCGGTCGTCTGGTAGTAACCCTGGGCGAGCATCTCCTCGGGCATGGCCAGCTGGGTCGGGTCCGCGGCGGGCACGACGGCCCGGGGACCGGCGATCACCGTGTCCGGGATGACGCCGAACCGCAGGGTGACGGCCATGAGCGTCTCGATGGCCGTCCCGGTCACCTCTCCGTCGCCTTGCGCCATGTGCCCGTCCCCGGCGGAGAACAGCGCGCCCTCGGCGTAGACCGGGATCTGTATCCGCGCTCCCTTGACCAGCTGCCGGATGTCGGTGTTGCCGCCCATTCCGCCGCTGACGTCGGGCGGGAAAGTGCGGTACATGCCCTTGCGCAGGGGCGCGACGCCCATGATCCCCATGAAGGGTGCGATGGGGATGCGCGCCTGCCGGCCGGTGTCGGCGCCGGTGAACGTGGCGAACCCGGTGTTCTGGCCGCGCTCGAAGCCGAACAACTGGAGGAACGGGGCGCCGCTGTTGTGGGGCTGGTCCGCCGGCAGGGCACCGGCGGCCGGTCCGGGGGTGGGGTCGCTGAACTGGGAGGCCTCGCTCCAGGGGGCGAGCGGGGCGAGCAGTTCGGGGCGCAGGGATCCGAACAGGCCCAGGGCGGGGCTGACGACGACGTAGCCGAAGTCCACGAGCGGGGCGACGTCCAGGACCTCGACCTCGAGGATGTCGCCCGGCTTCGCGCCCTCCACCTCGATGGCGCCGGTGAGCGGATGGACCTTCCCCAGGTCGATGGTCAGGGTCGCCTCGGGGGTCATCGTCCGGGCCGCGGCCCCGATGTCCAGGGCGTCCCGGCACAGCAGTTGGACGACCTCGCCCGGCCGCACCGTGGTCACCGGGGGCAGGTCCCGGTTCCACCGGTTGTGCAGTACGCGGCCGAACCCGTCCACGACCTTGTCCCCGTCCGGTCCCGTCGTCACGTCCGGGCTGCCGGAGCCTGCGACGTCCATGCCGCCGACCGTCCCGCCCCCGGCGCCCAGTGCCGACAGCGCGGCCGCGGCCGGTCCTGCGGAGGCCCGCTGCACCAGGCTGCCGGCGCCTGCGGTTCCAGAATGCACGAAGCACATCACGGCCTCCCGTGACCCTGCGTCCCAGGTGCCCGAGGCGACCCGGCTGACGGGGGATGACCCGGGGTCCGCCGGGCGGCGCCCGAGGCGGCGGGTCACCGGGTGGCCCGCGGCGGCGAGGGCGCTCGGCTCCGGCATCCGATGCGAGGGCAGCCCCGCTCTTCACGATCCTCCGCCGGAAATGCGGCGGCAACCGGGGCGGTGGAGAGGGGATCCCGGCCCGCAGCGCCGCTCAGGAGGAGCGGACGGCGCTCGCGTGCACGACCAGTGCCCCGGTGGGACGGTGGCCGTCGTGCCGGTCGCCCGCGCAGGTGACGAGCCGCAGCGTCGGCACGCCGCCGTCCGAGCGCAGGTCCTGGGCGGGGAAGGAGTGCCGGGGGACGTGCTCGATCCGTGTGACGGTGAAGCGGGCGCGGCTGCCGTCACGGCGGGTGACGACGACGGTGTCGGCGCGGCGCACGGCGTGCAGGTCGTGGAAGACCGCGCGGCCGCGTCCGCCGTCGTCGTGGCCGACGATCACGGAGGTGCCGGTGTCGCCGGGGGCGGCGCTGCGGTCGTACCAGCCGGCGTAGCGGCCCTGCTCGGTCGCGGGGGTCTGCAGGGTGCCGTCGTCGGTGATCCCGAGGTCGACGACGCGGGCGTGCACGTCGGCGCTGGGGATGTCGATGCGCACCGGGGTGTGCCCGGCCGGGTCGGAGGCGCGGGCGGGCGTGCTGCCGTGGACCACGGCGGCGGCGCCCTGCCCCGCGCGGGTGACCGCCCAGGTGGTCGCGGCGGCGGCGAGGCCGAGGAGGACGAGGGCGAGGACGTTGATGCGACGGTGCGTCATCCTCATCGCCCCCTCACCTCGGGCGGACGGCGTAGCGGACGCCGCAGACGCCCGCTCCCAGCAGGAACGCACCGGTCAGCGCCGGTCCGGGGCCGCCGAGGATGCCGGGGACCCCGGCCGCCCTGGCCACGCACACCGCGAGGACCGCGCACACCGCGAGCACCGGCGCGAGCACCGCGCGGCAGGCGACGGCGGCGGCGATCCGGGCCGAGGCGCTCCGGACTGTCACGGCGGGGGCGGTCACGGCGGAGGCGGCACAGGCGGCGGACATCGGTGGTGGGGTCCTTCGGGTGACGGCGGGTACGGATGCCGTGACCGGCCGCCGGGCGACGGACGGCCGGCCACGGGTCCCACCGTACGGAGCCCGGGGGTGCCGGGGCCTCCCCCGGCCGACCTGTTCCGTATCAGCCGAAAGTATGGTCCCGGGGGCGGGCCTTGCGTCCCGAGGAGGAGGCCGGGCAGGCTCGTCGGATGATCGCCACCTTGCAGTGCACCGTGATCGACTGCCCGGACCCGGCCGCGCTGGGCGCCTTCTACCAGGGGATCCTCGGCTGGGCCCTGGACACCGCGGACCCCTCGTGGGTGACCCTGACGGCCCCGGACGGCACCCGGATCGCCTTCCAGGAGGTGCCCTTCCACCGGCCGCCACGCTGGCCCGACCCGGAGCTCCCCCAGCAGTTCCACCTGGACTTCGACGTCCCCACCCGCGCCGACGTGGAGCGCGCCCACCAGGAGGTCGTCGCGCTGGGCGCCGCCTTCCTGCACGACAGCGGCGGCGAGCGCAGCGGCTTCCGGGTCTTCGCCGACCCGGCCGGGCACCCGTTCTGCCTCTGCTACGGGCAGGCGCCGGGGCCGGCCGTCACGGGATGAGCGGCGGCCCGGTGCCGGCGGCCGCTTGTACGGTGTTCCCGTGCCGCCGCCGGGTGCGGCGGCGGCACGTCCCGCCCGGCCGGGCCGGGGCGAAGGCACTCGGCCGAGGGGGAACGGCATGGACGCACGGTGGACGGCGTACGCACTGGCCGAGGAGGACCCGGACCCCGCGTCGGTGCGGCGGGTCACCTTCGTGCCGTTCCTGCCGGGCGGCCTGGCGGGCGCGGTGCGCGGCGCGGACGGGGTGGTGCGCCTGCCGTCCGGCGAGGTGCTGCCCGGCGAGGACTGGATGCTCGACACCGCCGCCCGGGTGCCGCTGGAGAGCGCCGGCTACTACCGGCAGCGGGTGCACCCCTTCGCCTGGGACGCGGGGCAACAGCGGCTCTACGCCTGGCTGGACGGCGACCGGTACCGGGGCCGGCGGCCGCACGCCGCCGAGGCGGACCTGGTCGTTGCCGACGCCGGCACGATCGCGGGCCTGCTCCCCCACGGCCCCGAGCGGCGTGCCGTGCTGGACGCGGAGCGCTCCTTCCGGGAGCAGGACGAGGCCTCGTACTTCGCCGACAACCTGCGCCTGCTGGAGCCCGCCTACCTGCGGGCGACCACGCCCGAGGGCGGTTCGGGCTTCGGCCGGGAGCCGGAGCAGTGGCGGGCGCGGCGCTCGATGGTGGTCGAGGCGCTCCACAAGGACGGCACCTTCCTGGACGTCGGCTGCGCCAACGGGCTGCTGATGGAGTCGGTGCGGCGGTGGGCGGCCGAGCGGGGCCGGGTGGTCGAGCCCCACGGTGTGGACTTCGCCCCGCGCCTGGTGGCGCTGGCCCGGCGCCGGCTGCCGCAGTGGGCCGGGCGGATCGAGGTGGGCAACGCGCTGGACTGGCGGCCCGCCGACGGCGGCCGGTTCACCTTCGTGCACACCCTCGTCGACTGCGTGCCCGAGCGCCGGCTGGGCGACCTGGTCCGCAGGCTGCTGGCGGAACTCGTGGAGCCCGGCGGGCGGCTGCTGGTCAGCGTGTACCAGGCGGAGGGCGGCACCGCGCCGACCGCCGCCGAGCGGCTGGCCGCGCTGGGCGTGCCGGTGCGGGGTTCGGCGAGCGGCACGGGACCGGAACGCACGGCGACAACGGCCTGGGTCGACGCGTAGGCTCGAAGCGTCGTACCCGCCCGGGGAGGCGCCGTGACCGAGCCGTCGTCCAGCCCGATCGAACACGGCTTCCCGCACCTGGAGAAGGTCCGGGCCGCCCTCACCGCGCTGTACCGGCGGCTGTCGTACGACACGGTGAGCCGCTTCCCCGCGAGCGTGCGCCCGGAAGCCGTGGCGTTCCCCGCGGAGGAGGACCTCCATCTGGGCGCCCAGCGGGTGGCCCGGGCCATCGTGCAGCACTTCCGGCTGCCGGAGGCCCGCATGGTGGTCAGCTTCCGGGACATGGTGCACGCGGGCAACGTGGAACTGGCCGCCGGGCCCGAGTACTTCGTGGAGCTGCACGCGCGCTTCCGGGACGACCGGCGCGACGTGGGGGCGGTGCTGGCGCACGAGGTCATGCACGTCTACCTGCACCGGCTCGGCCTGGAGTACCCCGGGGTGCGGGACAACGAGATCCTCACCGACACCGCCACGACCTACCTGGGCGCGGGCTGGCTGCTGCTGGACTCCTACCGGGAGGAGCCGGCGCTGCTCGGGGAGCGGCTGACCACGGCCGCGTCCAAGCTGGGCTACCTCACCCCGGAGGAGTTCGGCTACGTCCTGGCCAAGCGGGCGCAGGCCTTCGGCGACGACATCGAGCCGTGGCTCACCAGTCCGAGGGCCCAGGAGGCCTACCGGACCGGTCTGCGGCTCGCCGAGTCCGATCTGCGCCATCCGCCGATGGTCGGCTGCGGCTGGGCGGGCCGCCGCCGGTACGCCCACGACCGGCGCCGCGGCGGGGCGTACCCGGCGGCCGGCTACGCCTTCGAGGGCGCCGGCCCCCAGCGGGTCTCCTTCTCCTGCCCCACGTGCCACCAGCGGATCCGGGTGCCCGTGCGCGGCCGGGTGAAGGCACGGTGCGGGCTGTGCCGCACCGTGCTGGAGTGCGACACGTGATCAGCCGGTGGGCGGCGCGACCTCCCGCAGGAAGTCCAGCAGCACGGCGTTGACCTGCGCCGGGCGCTCCTGCTGGGTCCAGTGGCCGCAGCCGGGCAGCACCACCGGTTCGCGCAGCGTGGGGTGGAGCTCCCGCAGCACCGGGAGCAGCTCGGACATCCCCGGGAAACCGTGGACGAGGTCGCGGTCGCCGGTGACGTAGAGGGCGGGGACCTGGAGGGCGGCACCGGCCCAGGGCGCGGTCAGCCGCCAGTTGCGGTCGAGGTTGCGGTACCAGTTGAGCCCGCCGGTGAAGGCGGCCTCGGCGTACTCGGCGGCGAAGGCGTCGAGGTCCTCTTCGGTGAGCCAGTCCGGGAGTTCCTCGGGCTCCTCGACGAGGTCGAGGAAGCCGCCGCCGGGCGGGACCAGGGGCTGGGCCGGGACCGGGTCGTTGGCGGGGTTGTCGCCGGACGCGCCGTACAGGAAACGACGGAAGGTCCTCCGCGGGTCGGCGGCGAACTCGGCGTCGGCGACACCGGGCCGCTCGAAGTAGTTCCAGTAGAACCGCCCGTCGTACAGCTCGCGCATGGACCGCAGCGGCGGCGTGTCGCCGCTGCGCAAGGCCGGCGGGACGCTGAGGCCCGCCACGGCGCGGACGAGGTCGGGCCGCAGCAGCGCGGTGTGCCAGGCGACGGGGGCGCCCCAGTCGTGGCCGACGACGACGGCCCGGCTCTCGCCGAGGGCGTGCACGAGCCCGACGACGTCGCCGACGAGGTCGAGGACGGTGTACGCGTCGACGGCGCCGGGCCGCTCGCTGCGGCCGTAGCCGCGCTGGTCGGGGGCGACCACCCGGTAGCCGGCGGCGGCGAGCGGCGCGAACTGGTGGCGCCAGGAGTACCAGCACTCGGGGAAGCCGTGCAGCAGCAGCACGAGCGGGCCCTCGCCCTGCTCCGCGATGTGCAGCCGGATCCCGTTCGCCTCGACGGTGCGGTGGTGGACCACGGTGCCGGGCGCGCGCGGGGGGATCCTCACGGGGTGACGATCGGGAAGTCCTGGTCGGCGGCGTCCAGCAGCCCGACCAGGGTCGCGACCACCTTCAGGTCCCCCTCGTGGTCGACGCCCTCGAAGCGGCCGCCCGCGAGGAGCCGGTGCAGCTCGGGCCGGCTGAGGGTGAGCGTCAGGTCGGCGTGCCGGACGGCGGGGCGCCCGTCCTGGGTGGAGAAGTAGGTGAGGGCGCCGTTGGAGAGGGTCAGGTGCCAGGTGCGGTGCTCGTCGGTGAGGCGCCAGTCGATGGTCAGGTGGACGTCCCAGGCCTTGGGGCCGTTGACGCGGATGGCGAGGGAGTCGATGAGCTGGTCGACGGTCAGGGCGGCCATCAGCTCCGGGTTCGCGATCACGACGGGGGTCCGGGTCACCCCCTGCCGCAGTTCCTGGGCGCCCATCAGGTAGAAGTTGCGCCAGGGACCGTTCTCGCAGCCGTGCCCCAGCCGCTCGTAGAGCAGGGCCAGTTCCTCCGCCGCGGCGGCGTGCCCGGGGTCGGCGAAGACGGCGTGGCCCAGCAGGGTGACGGCGAAGCGCAGGTCGCCGGCCTCGGCGTACTCCCTGGCCTTGGCGACGGTGGCGTCGGTGCCGCCGAGGCAGTCCACGTAGCGGCGTGCCTCCTCCGCCGGAGGGTGCTGCCACAGGTGGGCCGGGTTGCCGTCGAACCAGCCCATGTAGCGCTGGTAGACGGCCTTCACGTTGTGGCTGAGGGAGCCGTAGTAGCCGCGGTTGGAATTGATCCGTTCCAGGGCCGGGGGCAGGGTCAGCTCCTCGGCGATCTCGCTGCCGGTGAGGCCCCGGTTGATCAGCCGCAGGGTCTGGTCGTGGAGGTAGGCGTAGAGGTCGCGCTGGTGCGACAGCAGCCGGTGGATGCCCTCGCGGCTCCAGGTCGGCCAGTGGTGGGAGGCGATGACGACGTCGGAGGCGTTGCCGAACAGGACGAGGGCCTCGTTGAGGTAGTGCGCCCACAGCCGGGCGTCGCGGACCTGCGCACCGCGCAGGGTGAGGACGTTGTGCATGGTGTGGGTGGCGTTCTCCGCCATGCACAGCACCCGCTTGGCGGGGAAGTGGAAGTTCATCTCGGCGGGCGCCTCGGCCCCCGGGGTGAGCTGGAAGATGATCCGGACCCCGTCGATCGTCTCGTCCTGGCCGGTGCGGGTGACCAGGACGGTGGGCGGGATCAGGGTGACGGTTCCGGTGGAGGCGGTCTGGCCGAGGCCGCAGCCGATCTGCCCGGCCGGGCCCTTGGGCAGTTCGGAGCCGTACATGTAGACGGCACGGCGGGTCATCGCGACCCCGGCGTCGACGCTCTCGCCCGCCGCGTGCTCCAGGAAGCCGGCCGGGGCCAGGACGGGCACCGGGTCGTGACCGTGCGGCAGGACACCGCGGGCGCCGCCGAAGTGGTCGACGTGCGAGTGGCTGTAGATGAGGGCGGTGACGGGCCGTTCCCCGCGGTGTTCGCGGTAGAGGGCGAGGGCGGCGGCGGCGCACTCGGCGGAGCGGAGGGGGTCGATGACGACGACCCCGCGGTCCCCCTCGACGAGGGTCATGTTCGACAGGTCCAGGCCGCGTACCTGGTAGATCCCCTCGACGACCTCGAACAGCCCCTGCCGGGAGGCGAGCCGGCTCTGCCGCCACAGGCCGGGGTGCGCCGTGTCGGGGCACGGGCCCTGCAGGAAGGAGTACGCGTCGCCGTCCCAGACCACCCGGCCGTCGCCGTCGGTGACGCGGCCGGGGGTCAGGGCACCGAGGAATCCCCGGTCGGCGTCGGCGAAGTCCGTCGTGTCCTCGGTTGCGCCGGGTGCGAGAGCCGTCATGACGACACAATGTCAGCGTTTCGCCTGAATTGTCACGCTCATGTGCGCCACCAGCGGCGCAGCACCTCCTCCGCGGGTTTGCCGCGCGGGCTGTACGCGAGCCGGGCCGGGGTCTCCCCGCTGTCCGGCCAGTCGTCCCACATCCACCAGCACACCCCGGCCCACCAGCGCTCCCCGTCCAGGGCGGCGAGCAACGCCTGGTACGCGGCCGCCTGCTCGGCCTCCGCCGGTTGCCGGCTGACGGTCCAGGAGTACGGGGCCGTGGTCGTCCCGCGCTGGCTGACGTAGCCGGCCTCGGTGAACAGCACGCGGCGGTGGTGCCGGGCGGAGTAGCCGGCCAGCTCCCGGATCACGGGCCGCCAGGCGGCGCGCAGCCGGCCGACGTCGGCAGTGGGACGCTCGGCCAGCGGCCAGTAGGCGTCGACCCCGATCAGGTCGAGGGCGTCCCAGAAGGGGACGTGCTCGTACTCGTCGTAGTTGGCGGCGTAGACCAGCGGACCGTCGTAGGCGTCCCGGACGGCGCGGATCACCGCCCGCCAGCGCCCGCCGTCCCGCGAGGTGCCGGCCAGTTCGGTGCCCACGGAGAACTGCTCGACGCCGAGCCCGCCCGCCAGCTCCGCGTAGTGGGTGATGAAGCGCGTGTAGGCGGTGAACCAGGCATCGGGGTCGGTGGGCGTGATGCCGGCCCGGTCGCCGCCGCCGGTCAGGTCGACGTGCGGCTTGAGCAGCACCTTCAGGCCGGCGGCATGGGCCTCGCGGACGATCCGCCGCAGGCTCGCGTCGCTCGCGGTCTCCTCGGTGGTGCGCATCGAGGTCCCGTGGACGCCGGACTGGTACCAGGTGGGGGTGAACGACACCCAGCGCGCGCCGGTGGCGGCGATGCCGCGCAGGTAGCGCCCGGCGGCGGGGCTGTCGTAGTCGTCCGCGGCCCAGGAGGGCAGCGCGATGCCGCGGACACGGTCGCCCGCACCGGCCCCGGGGCGCTCGTGCGGCCGGCCGTCGGGGCGGTCCGCGGGCCGGGCGCCGACGGTGGTGCAGCCGGCGGTGAGGGCGAGGACCGCCGCCGCGACGGTCGCGGCGGCGGTCCTCCGGAGCAGGGTCACGCGGCGGTCGCGGGGCTGACGAAGGTGTAGCCGAGGGCGCGGATGCCCTCGACCGTCTCCTTGAGCGGCTGGACCGGGTAGTAGGGGTGGTAGAAGAAGCTGGCGAAGCCGTCGCGGACGGCGAGGTTCGCCTTGGCCGAGGCGATCAGTTCGGCCGGCAGGCGCGCCGGGTGGTTGTTGTAGGCCTCGGGCTCGTAGTTGCCGATGTTCTCGGGGAGCACGGTGGTGCCGTACACGTCCTTCACGACGTACGGGAAGAACTGCCCGATGAAGCGGTTGGGGTCGGCCGTGCTGCCGCCGAGGGTGCCCGAGAAGTACAGCGACCGCTCCAGGCGCGCGGTGTAGTTCTGGGCGAAGACCTTGTAGTCGGTGGCGGAGGCCGCGTAGTGCGGGGTGGTCCACAGCTTGGGCACCGGCAGTCCCGCGAGGGCGAACTGGGCCAGACCCAGGGTGACCCGGGTCTGCGCCCACAGGGCGGAGTCCCCGGCGACCGGGCCCTCGTAGACCACGTCGTCGGAGGCGTCGACGTGGGCCCGGTAGAACTCGAAGTCGTCGCCGGTGACGCCGTTGTAGGGGTTGGCGGTGTTCCCGTACTGGTGGGTGTAGCCGTGGTTCATCAGCACGGCACCATGCTGGAGCATGTACTTCAGGGTGGTGACCAGTTCGGGACGCTGCGCCAGGGTGACGGTCTGCGGCCGGCCGTTGTTGTAGGTGCCGCTCGGATCCGTGTAGACGGGGATGACGTTGATGCCGTACGGGATCTGCTCCGCGGCGAGGTAGTCGGCGATGGCCCGCAGCTGCGCGGGGTCGGAGTTGGGGCTGATGTCCTCCAGCCGCATCATGGCCCGGTGCCGCTCGGCGGTGGCGGGGGCGAGGGAGTCGAAGAGCAGGTCCTCGAAGGCGATGATCCGGTCGCTCTCGGAGACGTAGGCGAAGGGGATCTCACCGACGTACGTGAGGTTGCCCGATCGCACGGCCCACGGGAAGTCGGTGCCGGTGCCGGTGTCGCGCGCGGTGGCCAGCTGCGTCACCGCCGGGTAGCCGGGCCCCGACGAGATGGCGGGGCGCAGCACGCCGCCGTCCTGGCCGGCCGGGATCTTCCGGGTGAGGTTCTGGTTCCTGTACGTCACCTGCGTGACGGTGCCGACGCTGCCGTTCGCCTCGAAGTACGACGCGGTGGGGTCCCAGCCGTACTTGGTCTGGAACTGCGCGACCCCGGTCGCGTTCGCCAGCGACCAGATGTTGTCCGCGAGCCAGGTCACCGGACGCGTGGTGGTGACCACGTCCTGGTAGAAGGCGGCGGGGACGGCGTCGGGGATGCTCCCGCCGTAGTAGGTGGAGCCGATGTAGAAGGTGGCCGTGTACTGGTTGACCATGCCCGCGGTGTACTGCGAGACGGGCTTGGCGGTCACGGTCCCGAAGTGGCCGGCGAGGTTGGCGGTGGCCATGGCGTAGAGCTCGCCGAGGTGCCCGTAGGGGCCGGCGGTGTCGTACAGCACGAGCGCGGTGGTGCCGGCGGCGGCCGCAGCCGCCCTCGCGGGTGCGGCCGCCAGCGGGGCGCGTGCGCCGGTCAGGTCGCGGCCGGCCCGTGGCGGCCGGCCGCCCCCGCGGACCGGGCCCTTGGCGCGCCGCTCCCGGTCGGCGGCACGCTGGGCCGCGGCCCAGCCCGTGAAGTCGACCTCGCCGAGGCCGGCGCGGCCGCCCAGGAGCTCGCCGCGGTGGCGGTGGTCGCCCTTGCCCGCGGGGCCGCGCCCTGCGGCACCGCCCGCCGGGGCGGACAGGAATGCGACCCCCAAGAGGGCCGTGATGAGCATGACGATGACGGAGACCCGGGACTTCCCGGGCCTCCTGATGCGGGATTGCATGTTTCCCCCCATTGCACCGGTTCAGAACAGGTCGCCGATTGTTCAGAGCCGCAATGCCCGATGTCAACACGATCATCGGATTCGCCTCTCGTTCGATTTTCATTCCGGCATGGAAACCCAATGCCCCCAGAAGGGTGAATCCCCCTTTCGGTACACACCCCGGAGCTGCGGCGATACCGGCGCACGCCCCGCGCGCAACCCCACGCACCGCCTATCAGGCGATGATCATCCAAAAGTATCTGCTAACTTCCTGCCCTGGAGTTCCGGACCGCCTTTCGCGCCGGAACGCATTGGGGGGACTCACTCATGTACGGAAGGCCCGCACTGGGCACAATGCTGCCGCTGGCTGGTATGGCCACGGCTTCGAGGGCTGTTCCTGGCATTCCGTTCGCCAGGGGTTTACAAATAGCGGCAGGAATGGGCTTCCTGCTGTATTGCCTGATCGCATTCGGTCTGATGGCGGCGAGACTCTGGCTCCGCCGTCCCTCGGCCCGTGCGGCGGCCGGCCGGACCGCCGGGGGCCGGTCATGACCGGCCAGTTCGCGTTGTGGGCCGCGACCGCGCTGATCGTGCTGGCCGGGACCTACAACACCACGCTGTTCCTGCTCTCCCGGCGCCACATCCGCCGGGTGCGCCAGCCGGGACGGCAGCGCTTCTACGTCTTCCTGCTCGCCTGCCTCAACGAGGAGAAGGTCCTCGCCGAGAGCCTGGCCCGGATCACCTCACTGCCCGCCGACAGCTTCGTGGCACTGGTCATCGACGACGCCTCCGACGACCGTACGTCCGAGGTCGCCCGGGCCGCCGACAGCTCGCGGGTCTGGCTCTACCGGCGCCGGCTCCCCGACGCCCGGCGCGGCAAGGGCGCGGCGCTCAACGCGGGCGTGCGCCACCTGCGGGCCTCCGGACTGCTCGGCCACCGCGCCCCCGAGGACGTCATCCTCTGCGTCGTCGACGCCGACGGCCGGCTCGACCCGCACACCATCCAGGCCGTCGACCCGTACTTCGACGACCCGGCCACCGGCGCCGTCCAGATCGGCGTCCGCATGTACAACCGGCACCTGGGGCTGCTGGCCCGGCTGCAGGACATGGAGTTCGTCGTCTACGGCGACGTCTTCCAGAGCGCCCGGCGCTTCCTGGGCAGCGTCGGCATGGGCGGCAACGGGCAGTTCATGCGGCTGTCCGCGCTCGACACGCTCGGCGGCGACGGCCCCTGGAGCGACAGCCTGACCGAGGACCTCGACCTCGGGGTCCGGCTGATCGCGCGCGGCTGGCGCAACCAGTACTGCACCACCGCCGCCGTCTCCCAGCAGGCCGTGCTCGACGTACGACGGCTGGTGCGGCAGCGCTCGCGGTGGTTCCAGGGCCACCTGCAGTCCGCCGGCCTGGTGCCGCTGATCCTGCGCGAGGTCTCCACCCGCCCGGCCCTGGACCTGCTCTACCACCTGTCCAGCCCGGTGCTGATCCTGCTCACCTCGCTGCTGCCGCTGTCCTTCCTGGTCGCCGTCGGCGGCACCGTCGCCGCCTCGTTCCAGGAGGGCCGGCCGCTGGTCTCGCCGATGTGGCTGCTCGGCCCGTACCTGCTCTCCTTCACCGCGGCCTACGTCTACGGCTTCGTCTACGCCAAGCGCGAGCGCACACTCGGGCTGGTGCGCTCCGTCCTGGCGGCGCACGCCTTCATCCTCTACGGCTACATCTGGTTCGCCGCCGGCTGGTGGGGCCTGTGGCGGATGCTCACCGGCAAGCGCACCTGGCTGAAGACCGCGCGCACCTGACGGCCCGTACTCCTTCTCGTCCCGATCACCTGCACCACCGTCCCAGGGGGGAACCATGTCCGCTCACCCATCCGAATCGCCCGGAACGACGCAAACGATCCGCGCGATGCTCGTCCTCGGCACCCGGCCGGAGGTCATCAAACTGGCCCCCGTGGCCCGGGCGATGGCGGCCTCGGAGCTGTTCGAGCCGATCGTGGTCACCACCGGACAGCACCGCGAGATGCTCCACCAGATGCTGGAGCTGCTGCAGGTGCCGGCCAGGGCCGGGCTCGACGTGATGCGCGAGCGCCAGCAGCTCTCGGAGCTGACGGCCCGTCTGGTGGAGGGACTGGGCGAGGTCATCAGGAACGACCGTCCGGACCTGGTGATCGTCCAGGGCGACACCACCACCGCGCTGGCCGGGGCGCTGGCCGCCTTCTACGAACGCGTCCCCGTCGCCCACGTCGAGGCGGGCCTGCGCACCGGCGTCCTCGACAACCCGTTCCCCGAGGAGCTCAACCGCCGGCTGATCGGGCGCATCGCCCGCTGGCACTTCGCCCCCACCCCGCGGGCCGCCGCCCACCTGCTCGCCGAGGGCACCCCCGACACCCAGGTGTTCACCACCGGCAACACGGTCATCGACAACCTGCTGTGGGTGCTCGGCGAGGGCGTCGGCCGCAGCGCCTTCCCGGGCAGCGGCCGCCGCCGGGTGCTGCTCACCCTGCACCGCCGGGAGAACCAGGGGGAGCGGATGCGCGCCATGGGCCGCGCGCTGCGCCGGCTCGGCCGGCGCGGGGACGTGGAGATCCTGCTGCCGCTGCACAAGAGCCCGGCCGTGCGCGAGGCCCTGCTGCCCGAACTGACCGGCCACCACGCCGTGCACGTCGTCGAACCGCTGGGCTACCCCGACTTCGCGGCGACCCTCGCCGACTGCGAGCTGGTCCTCACCGACTCCGGCGGCATCCAGGAGGAGGCGCCCAGCCTCGGCAAGCCCGCGCTGGTGCTCCGTACCACCACCGAGCGGCCGGAGGCCGTGGAGGCGGGCGCGGCCCGGCTGATCGGCACCGACCCCGAGGCGATCCTGACGGCCGCGGGCCGGCTGCTGGACGACCCGGCGGAGTACCACCGCATGGCGACCGCGGGCAATCCCTTCGGCGACGGACGGGCGGCAGAACGCGTGCTCGCCCAGCTCGCCGAGGACTTCGGCGAGGACGTGCCCACCACGCTCTCCTCCGCGGTCCCGGCCGGCCAGGCGTACGTCGCCGTCGAGTCGTCCAAGGGCGAACTCGGCGTCCACGTGGTCAGCGACGGGGGCACCCGCCCCTTCCGCGTCCA
>NZ_JARAVO010000220.1:0-16526 GCF_033792805.1 Streptomyces sp. PA03-1a | reverse complement strand
CCCCCATGCAGGTCCTGGCCGACCGGTTCGCCCGCGGTGAGATCGACGAGGAGGAGTACCGGCGCCGCCTGGCCACGCTGCGCGGCTCCGACGCCGACCCGCACAGCCCCGAGGACGGCCGCGCCGGGCCACCGCGCTCTCAGCCACAGGCCCGGCACCGGTGACAGGCGGACGAACGGCATGGGAGCGGCATGGGTGCCGATCGTGGTCGGCGTGCTGGTCGTGGCGGCCATGATCTACGACACGGCACGGCTGATCACCACCGGGGAAAGCCGATGCCCACCGCTGTCCCGGGTGCGGGGACACCGCGCGGCGCTGGAGGCCGCCCAGCGATGGGCACCGGCCTGTGGCCGCACGGCCGGATCGACGCGGCCACGTATCAGCACAGGATGAGTGCCGTAGCCCACGGACATCGCACCCCCGTGCAGCACCCACCGGCGAAGAAACGTTAAGGACGCACTCTTATGGAAGCGCCAGTGCCCGCTGGACCGGTGGCGCGTTGCGGATCTCACCCGCCAGGAGCAGGTCGGCTCCGCTTAGGATGACGCCGTGAGCCCGATCAAGCCGACGCCGTCTGCACGGCCCCGTCGCCGGCAGCGGCGGACGCCGGCACTGCTGGTGCTCACCGTGCTGATCGGGCTGCTGGGCATGCACGGCCTGGCTCTTGCCAATCCTGTGCCGGGCGGGCACACCGGGTCCCACACCTCGCACATGGCGCCGGCCGAGACCGGCGGGCCGCATGCATGCCACGACGGCGGCGGCGTGGACGGCCATGGCGCCCACGCCCATCAGATGTGTTCCTCCGGGGCCCTTCCCGGCTCGGCCGCCGTCCCGGCGCTGACCGTTTCGGTGACCGGCGATCCCGTCACGACAGCGCCCCCCATCACCCGGGTGCCCCACGAGCCTGCCGGGGGACGTGGCCCGCCCTCGCTCGCCGAACTCCAACTCCTGCGGATCTAGGCAACTCCCGCGGCGCGCGCCTTTCCCCACCGGCGTGCCGCCGTGCACAGCCATGCCCTGATCCCCTCCACTCCTGGAGTTCCCCAGTCATGACCCTGAGCCGTTCCCTTTCCCGCCGTGCTGCCCTGGCCGCTGTCGCTGCTGCCGCCGCGCTCGTCCTTGCCGCCTGCAGCAGTACCGACCACGCCGGAGGGACCCACCCCACCCCCGCTGCTGCCACCGCCTCCGCATCGGCCTCGACCTCGGCCGGCCAGCACAACCAGGCCGACGTCACCTTCGCGCAGCAGATGATCCCGCACCACCGCCAGGCCGTCGCCATGGCCGAGATGGCTGCGACCCACGCCTCCTCCGGTGAGGTCAAGTCCCTCGCGGACAAGATCAAGCAGGCGCAGGACCCGGAGATCAACACCATGTCCGGCTGGCTGACGGCCTGGGGCAAGGACGTCCCGCAGGACATGGGCGGCATGGACCACGAGATGCCCGGCATGGCCCACGGCGACGCCTCGTCCATGCCCGGCATGATGGGCAGCGATCAGATGGGCGACCTGGACGGCGCCTCCGGCAAGGTCTTCGACACCATGTTCCTGACCATGATGATCGAGCACCACCAGGGCGCGATCGACATGGCCAAGACCGAGAAGGACCAGGGCGCTTACGCCGCCGCCAAGGCTCTGGCAGGCGACATCGTCACCGCCCAGACCGCGGAGATCACCCAGATGCGCAAGATACTCGACGCCGGCTGACCCGCAGCCACCGCGGGGGGCGGCACGCCCGTGCCGCCCCCCGCTCACGCACGCTTCCCGGCCACCTCGAACGACGGACATCTGGTGATCACGACTTCCCAGCCTCCGCCGTCATCGCCCTTTGGTTGATCCCAGCCAAGAACCAGTAGGCCAAAGCGGACACCCGCCCGCACCAGAAAGGAGACCAGCGTGTACGACCCCTACGAGCTGAGCCCGGGTGTGCCCTCCGTCGAGGTCTTCCGCCGGCTGCGCACCGAGGCCGGCCTCTCGGACAAAGCCCCCGAGGCGGTTGAGCTTGCCCTGCCCAACACCTGGTACGGCGTACTCGTCCACCACGAGGGGCAGCCCATCGGCATGGGCCGCATCATCGGTGACGGCGGCACCGCGTTCCAGATCGTCGACGTATGCGTTCACCCCGAACACCAAGGACGTGGCCTCGGGACTTCCCCGCGCTGGTGGCGACTTCATGGGAACTGGCGACGGCGAGCACGTAGCGACCCCGCGCGCTTCGAGCGCGCCCCGCAGCTTCGGGTTGCCGCCGTAGACCTCGTCGCCTGCGACCCAGCTCACGCGGTGCCCGACGTCCAGGAACCGACCGATCATGCGGACGGCCAGTTCCGGTTTGGTGGCGAAGACGGTCTGGTCGCCGAGTCCGGCGGCCGGCAGCGATCCGGGTCGATGGTCCACGAGCGCGGTACGTACAGCTCACGGTCCACCGCCGCGTGCCCGCGTCGGCCCGCGTAGACGAGGTAGACCGCGACCTGGGAGTTCTCGATTCTGCCCGCCGTGCTGGTGTACTGACGCTGGACCCCGACGGTGCGGGTGCCCTTCTTCAGGTCTCCGGTTTCGTCGACCACCGGGACTGCGTCGTCGTCGTGCAGGTGCTCCACCACATACTCCCGCACATCATCGCGCAGGGCGTCGGCATCCCATCGGGCCCGGCCGAGCAGGTGCTGCATGCCGTCCGGGGTGTCTTCTCCGGCCCACTCGGCGATGCTCCAACAGTTTTTGCGTGGCAGGTCCGACAGCAGCCCCAGCATCAGATCCCGTACCCGACGCCGGGGTTCAACCCGGGCGAACCGGCCGGCTATCCGGCTCATCAGGCCCTCGAACGCTTCCTGCCAGCGAGCAGGGTTCACGCTGTGACCTGCAGCCATCGCAAGATCGTTAGTCTTCATCCACCGATGATCAGCGGTGGCCCGCAGCCTTCCCGCAGCCGACCCACGAGCAAGATCACGGTCTATGGCTGGAGGTCGCGTTGGTACCAAGTGCCTGACTTGCCGCCGAGATCGGCCGGGGTGGCAGGGCCAACCGAGACGAACCCGGCCTTGGCCAAGACTTTCTGGGACGCGGCGTTGTCGTGGGAGGTGGCCGCTCGCAGTGTGAGCAGGCCGTGCATCGCCTCCGCCATCCGGCACAGCTCCCGGACGGTTGCGGTCGCCACGCCGCGGCCGGCGACCCGCTCCGCGACCCGGTAGCCGAGTCTGGCAGTGCCGTCCTCCAAGTCGTACAGGTTGAACCTGCCGAGTACCGAGCCGTCCTCGGCGACGAGCACGTAGAAGGCGCAGATGCCGGCCTCCTGCTCGGCCAGCGAGGCGTTGTACCGGTCGGTGAACTGGACGAAGAAGTCGTCGCCGCGCTCGGAGATCGAGGCAGCGAAGTAGGCGCGGTTCGCCAGCTCGAAGGCCAGGACCGCCGGGGCGTGGCCAGCATGCAGCGGCTTCAGCTTGGGCATTGCCCGACCTTACCCAGATGGTCCGCTGAGGCCACCTGGTTTTGCATACAGCTCCAAGACCAGGGCACATAACGATCTACGACTGGAGTATTAGGCTCCATTCTGATTCCCCTGCCGAGGGACCCTCAGTCGTTCGATGAGGCCATGAAAGCGCTGTCCGACGGCTGACCCCGCGGCGGCGTGTGCGATGTTCGAGAGGTGCACTTCTGGCAACCACGCGGAGGGTGATCTGGATGAGCGGGTTGTTGGGTTCTATGAGCGGCTGCGCTCGCGGTTCCCGGATCGCCCGCCCTGTGCCGTGGACTCTCCGTGGATGTCGACGCCGTTGGCGGTCGGCATTGACCACGTGGTCATGAATCTGAGCCTCTCGTCCAGGAGCGACATGGCGCTCAAAGCGATCGAGGAGCTCGCAGCGGAGTTCCGCCTGGTCATCTGGGATCCACAGTCCCAGGACGCTCATCTGCCAGCGCGATGACGCTCCATAATACAAACCGGCCGCAACTCGTACCCAAGAGGTTCAGATGCTCTATCGGAGCCCTGCTGACTTTTGTGCCGAGTACGCCAGAGCGCACAACCGCGACAGAACTGATGGGTTCGGCGCCGTGACCATACTGGAAGAGGTGACCGTCGTCAGCGAGACCCCGGAGGCGGCGCGAATCGAGGCACGCTGGTTCTCATCTGGCCACGACCCGGACTCCGGGTACTACGACGTTTTTGAGCGCACCGCCTTCGTCCTGGTCAAGCAGGATGGCGGGTGGCGCCTGCACTCCGAAGAAGATCTCGGTTACGAGTGACAACTGACCGGCGTCTCCGGCCCTGCACTGCGCACGCCTATGTCACCGCCGTCACCGACCCGCTTGCCGACCGGGCTCCCGGCTTGCTGAAGATCGGCTTGGTTGAGGGCGAACCAGACTCACACGTCCCCATGGGCGTAGCCACCCATCGCCACGTCGCCGCAGCACGCTTCCCAGAACCTGTCGTGTACGGATGCGGACTCGTCGAGAACGGAGATGAGCTCGCGAATCTCGTCCGCCGCTTCCTGTCGCCTCTCCTCTTCGTCCTCCCCGAAAAACGGGAAACGAGCGATCACTGCCGCGACACATTGGTGGAGGGGGGACCTGCTGGGCTCCCCAGTGAGAGACATGACGGCTCGTCAGGACGTGCCGCTGGTTGGTCGAGGCATGTCAGCAGATGAAGGACGGGTTGCGTGTCAGCGCCGTCCTTGGACGGGTGGTTAACGGACGCCGAGGATGTGAACAGTGCGGCTGAACCGCAACGGCTGGTCAGGGGCTGAGTTCCAGCTCCGGCACCCGCGATAGCCGTATAAAAGCCCCCCAACTCGCGCTTCGCTCATGTCACTTGACCGTCCTCATCGCAGGGCGGGAAGTTCACCTGCGTTCGCGAGCATCTGCGGCCATGAGCAACCTCAGTCGCCGCATCTTCATCCTAGGCGGGCTCACCACCGCGAGCGTCGCAGCGCTCCAACTCGGGGCGATGGCCCAGCCAGCCGCCGCCTCTACCCCCTTCCCCTTCACGCTCGGTGTCGCCTCCGGCGAACCGGACGACAACAGCGTGGTTCTCTGGACGCGTCTGGCTCCCACACCGACCAACGCGGACGGTCAGGGCGGCATGCCCAACGCCGACGTCGCCGTCGACTGGCAGGTGTCGGCCAACCAGAACTTCACCACCCTCATCAGCTCAGGCACGTTCACCGCGCGCTACGCACAAGCCCATGCGGTGCACGTGCTGGCCGGTGGACTCGCTCCCGACTCGGAGTACTACTACCGGTTCCGGGCCCAGGGATTCATCTCCCCGGTGGGCCGGACCCGCACCGCGCCGGCTCCGAACACGGTCGGGCGAGACTTCATGATGGCCTTTGCCTCGTGCGCCCACTACGAGCAGGGCTACTACACCGCCTACCGACGCATGGCCGACGACCGCCCCGACCTGATCCTGCACCTGGGCGACTACATCTACGAGAGTGGCGCCACCGCCGGCGCCGTGCGTCAGCACCTCGGCAGCGAGATCGTGTCGCTGGCCGACTACCGCCGCCGCTACGCGCTCTACCGCAGCGACCCCGACCTGCAGGCCGCGCACGCGATCGCGCCCTGGCTGGTCGTGCCGGACGACCACGAGGTGGAGAACAACTACGCCAACATGGTCCGCGCCGACAGCAGTCCGGTGCTGACGGCGGCCCAGTGGACGGCGCGTCGCACCGCCGCGTACCAGGCCTACTTCGAGAACATGCCGCTGCGGGCCGCCGCGACGCCCTCCGGCAACACCATCCAGCTCTACCGCCGGGTCCGCTGGGGCACCCTCGCCACATTCCACATGCTCGACACCCGCCAGTTCCGCGACGACCAGGCCTGCGGCGACGGGATGAAGGTCTGCGCCGACGCCGATCTACCGGCCCGTTCGATCACCGGCGCGAACCAGGAGGCATGGTTGCTCGACGGACTCGGCCAGCACCTGAGCACCTGGGACCTCATAGGCCAGCAGGTCTTCTTCGCCCGCAACGTCAACTCGGCGGGTGCGATGAACATGGATGCCTGGGACGGGTACCGGGCCAGCCGGGCGCGGATCCAGCAGGGCATCATCGACCGCGGCGTACGCAACCCGGTCGTCCTCACCGGTGACGTGCATACGGCATGGGCCAACGACCTCAAGGCCGACTATGCCAATCCGTCGTCGGCGACGATCGGCTCCGAGCTCGTCTGCACCTCCATCACCAGCACCGGCAACGGAAGCGCCACCACGACGATCCCCAACGGATCGCTCAACCCGCATCTGCGCTTCTACTCCGAACGGCGCGGCTACGTCCGTACGCACATCACGCCGTCGCAGCTCACAGCCGACTTCCGGTCGGTGGCGACGGTGACCGAACACGGCGCGCCGGCGACCACCTCCCGGACCTTTGTCATCCACGACGGAAAGCCGGGGTTGGCCGATGCGTAAGCTCTCCGTACTCGGCGCAGCCGTCGCCGGCCTGGTCGCCGTCCTCGCCATGGTCGCCCCGGCCTCGGCGGCGGGTCCCTCGTCCTGGACGACCGCGAACAGCGACTCCGCCGGTGACCAGGACACCGCCTCGATCGCGGCCAACCGCCTCGGCGACGTCGCGGTGGTGTGGGAGGACGACCGCGACTCGACCAGCCCGGGCGACAACGCGCACAGCGACGTGTGGGTGCGGATGTACCGCAACGGCGTCTCGGCCTACGAGAAGAAGCTCTCGGCCGGCGGGACCACGGGCGTGGCCTGGCGGCATCTCCAACCCGACGTGGGACTCGACGACCGGGGCAACGCCGTCGTCGTGTGGGCGGAGGACCCGGACGGCAACGGGTTCTACAACATCACCTACCGTGTGCTGTCCCCGGCCGGCGCGCTCCTCGGCTCCGGCCAGGCCAACGCGAGCGCCGACGGCCAGCAGATCCATCCGCGCGTCGCGGTCGATCCGGACGGCGCGCCCAACAGCACCACGGCGGTGGCGTTCTCCGTGGTGTGGGAGGACATCCAGGGCACCGCGGCGGCGACGGTGAAGGCGGCCGGGTTCACCGGGACCACGACCAAGGCCTACGAGGTGACGGTCAACGCGGCCGGCGGCGCGCACCACAACCCGGACGTCGCGACCTCCGCCTCGGGCGACGCCGTCGTCGTCTGGGACGAGGACACCGACAACGACGGCGTCTACCAGATCGGTCTGGTGAAGCTGGCCAAGGCGAACGGGGCGGTCACGCTCAGCCGCCGCAGTGCCAACAGCCTCGGCGACGGGCAGCAGCAGCGCCCGGTCGTAGCTGCCGACTTCAACGGCGACTTCGCCGTGGCGTGGGAATCCGATCACACCGGGACCCGTGGCGTCTGGGCCCGATCGTTCACCGCGACCGGCACCGCCGGCTCGGCCGAGGTCGAGGTCTCCAGCGGAGCCGGAGCGGGCAACCCCACCGTCGGCATCGACGACCAGCGCGACGCCGTGGTCGGCTGGAGCGTCGCCGGCACCGAGCCGGCGGTCTGGGCCCGGGGCCTGAACCCCGACGGCACCTTCACCGGCCGGTTGCCGGCCCAGTCCGTCAGCCAGGTCACGACCGGTCGGCAGGAGCAGCTCTCGCTGGCTTCCTCCCCGTTCGGCACACTCTCCATGTCGTACACCGATGACAACGACGGCAACACCTTCGACCAGGTCCTGCTGAGTCTGGGGGCGACCAACTCGGACTGGTGACGTCCTTTCGATCCGCGGACGTCCACCGGGCCACCCCGGGTGGGGAGATCCGGCAGCCGGTTCCGGAACCGCGCAAGAACGCGGTCCTGCGGCACCGCTGCCGGATCACCTCCGCGGAGCGGCCCGGAATCGGCTGTGCCTGTCGCGGCCTTCAGGAGTCGCCGCGACCCCATCGCCAAGCGCTCGGTTCCAGGCCTGCTCTCGGCGATCGACCGGAACGTCGAGCTAGAGGTGGAGACCAAGTGGTACGACCACAGACCGACGTTTCGAGGCCTGACCGGTGTCCTGTACGACGTCGAGGGCAAGGAGACGGTCAGCGGCAATCCGGTACTGCTGAAGAACGCGACGGCCGGGACCTGGAAGGTGTACGTCGTCGCCTATGCGAAGAACGGCGAATACGCCTATTCCGGCCCCTTCTCCCGCCTCCGCATCCAGCGAAACTCACGCCTGACGGTGAACGCCTCACCCGAGCCGGTCCGCAAGGGCAAGACCATCACCGTCACGGGCAAGCTGACCCGAGCCAGTTGGTGGGACGATCTGGAGTACCACGGCTACACCGGCCAGCCCGTCAGGCTACAGTTCCGCAAGCGGGGAACGAGCACGTACGCCACGGTCCGGACCGCATACAGCGACTCCCACGGCAACCTCAAGTCCACCGCGAAGGCCGCTGTGGACGGCTACTGGCGCTACTACTTCGCTGGAACGTCGACCACCCCGGCAGTTAGGGCCGCCGGAGACTACGTCGACGTCCGCTGACACCAGGACGCTTGTGAAATCCTGCCTCACTCACCGAGGCATGCGAAGCGCTGAGGAACGTGCTGCGCATCGCTGTGTCCCGCGGTGCGCGGCTGCCGACGTACGACCGTGGCAGCGGCTCGCCCCAGTTCTACAGCGGCTCGGCGGCTACTTGGGCTCTCCCGGTAGCCGGCAAAGTACTGGAGAGGGCGTTTGCCTGACTACGGGAAGACCGTCCTCGTCAGCGGTTTCCACGACGACCGCTACGGATCACCCCCGTCTGCGCGGGGATAGCCGGGTGGAGATCCCGGTGACCTCTACGACCCGCGGACGACCCTTGCCTGCGGGGGAAGGACGCTGCTCGAGCCGCGCCGCGTGGCGTACTGCCGGACCACCCCCACCTGTGCGGGAAGGATTCCGGCGAGCTCTGGAGCCTCCGCATTGCCGACTTCGCGTCCGACCTGACCTCGATACGGATCACCCGCCGCCCCCGGAAACGGGACCAGGCCGTCGACCCGGTGGTGGAGGACGTTCAGCTCTCCGATCCCACCCGCGCGGCCCTGCACGCCTGGCTCACCGCCTGTGAGGCTCTGGGCGCCATGGCCGACTGCACCGTAGACGCGCCGCTGGAGTACTAGCGGCTCGTGGCCGGCGACTGCGCGCCGGCACGCGGCCCGCTTACGACCGGAAAGACCCTGGAGAACCAGACCACCGCGCTGGTCTCCGCCCTGCCCGAACACCGAAAATCGCGTCTGCCACCCGACGACATTTCCCCCTCAACGACTCCTCATCGGTCAATCGCTGGTGAGACGTCTGGCCGACCGCCCCTACGGGTGCGTGTCCGTGATCGCGATGACCTCGTCAAGGCGGTCCAGGGCGGCCTGCAGGTCGTCGATCTTGCCCTGGATGCGCTCACGCTCGGCGCGCAGCATGGCTCGCTGCTGGGCGTCGGTGTGCCCGGCGACCCAGCACGGAAGGAGTTCGCTGATCCTTCGGCTGGTCAGGCCGGCGGCGAACATCTGCTGGAAGAAGCGGACCAGGAGGATGGCGTCCTGCCGGTACAGGCGCTGGCCGGACGGGCTGCGCTCCGCGATGAGCAGCCCCTGCTGCTCGTAGTAGCGCACGGCGCGTACCGAGACGCCGGCACCCCGTGCCACCTCGCCGATGCGGATCAACCGCTCGGCCGCGGCCGCTGTAACGGTCATGGTGATTCCTCTCACCCCTGGCCCTGAGGACCAGCACTTGCCTCTGACGTCAACGTCAGGTTCTAGCGTACCGGGCATGGATATCAACAACTCCGTCGCCCTTGTCACCGGAGCCAACCGCGGCCTGGGCCGCGCCTTCGCCCAGCGCCTGCTCGAACGCGGCGCCCGCAAGGTCTACGCGACGGCCCGCCGACCTGAGACCGTGGACCTGCCCGGGGTCGAGGTGCTGGCCCTTGACATCGCCGATCCCGCATCCGTGAGGGCCGCCGCCGAGGCCGCCCCGGACGTATCGCTGCTCATCAACAACGCGGGAATCTCTACGGGGACCGACCTGGTGACCGGTTCGCTGGACGCGGTGCGGCACGAGCTGGAGACCAACATGTTCGGCCACCTGGGAATGATCCGGGAGTTCGCGCCGGCGCTCGCCGGGAACGGCGGGGGCGCGATCGTCAACGTCCTCTCCGCCATGTCGTGGTTCGGGGGCAAGGGCGCCAATGCCTACCACCTGACCAAGGCCGCCGCCTGGGCCATGACCAACGGCGTCCGCCTGGAGCTCGCCGAGCAGGGCACGCTCGTCACAGCGGTACACCTCGGCTTGGCCGACACCGACATGGCCGCGGGCTGGCCCGTGGACAAGATCGCGCCGCCGGACCTGGCCGACGCGGCGCTCGACGGAGTCGAGGCGGGCTCCGCCGAGGTCCTCGCCGACCAGTGGAGTCGGGACGTCAAGTCCCGTCTTCCGCTGACGCCCGAAGAGTTCAACGCCGCAATGGACCGCGCCCTGGCGGCGCTGATGGCGGCCTGAGGGTCCCCTCGGACCGCACGGACCTCGGTCGGCTGCTTCTCGATCGGCCTCTCGAACTCCACCAACTGAACCGTTCCGGGTTCGGCAGTGCTCGGTGCCCGCCTGCTGGAGCGGCGATCCGCAGCCGCTCCGGCAGGACTCGACCTGATCAGCAGTCCGCCCTCCGGGGTCAGTGGGCGAGCAGGGTGTCGAGCCAGTCGAAGGCGCGCTGGTGGAAGAGGGAGATGGCACCCTCGTGGCAGTGCTCGCCGGCGCCTTCGTCCTCGCGGAAGAGGATCAGTTCCTTCTGGCAGGTCAGCTCACCGACGAGGCGCTTGGGCTGGCCCTGGAAGAACTGGTCGTTCTCGGCGTCGAGGACGAGTGTCGGGCAGGTGATGCGGTCGGTGATGCCGGCCATGGTGTAGGCCTCGCTGGCCTTGACGAGCTCGTCGAAACCGGAAACACCCAAGGCCCACCGGCTGTTGCGCACCACCCAGCGTACCTGGGTGTCCCGCGCCATCATCTCCTCGATGCCGCCGGGCGTCGCAGCGGCGCGGGCGGCCAGCGCCTTCACGACTTCGTGGAAGTCGTAGACACCGTCGTGCAGAACGCACGCTGCGATGCGGTGTTCGAAGGCGGCCGCCCTGGCGGCGAGGTAGCCGCCGAGGCTCGTGCCGATCAGTACGAGTTTCTCGGCGTCCAGCTCGGGCACGGTGAGCGCGAAGTCGACGGCCGGGGTGACCACGGCCTCCCAGTCGGGCCGGAAGTGCAGGCCCTGGTCGCGGACGGTGCTGCCCTGGCCGGGGCCGTCGAAGGTGAGGACGTTGTAGCCGCGCCGCAGCGCGCCCGCGGCCAACGCCAGGTAGTTCTCCTCGAGGGTGGAGTCGTACCCGCCGTGGTAGATCAGGGTCGGGCGCGGGGTCCCCGAGTCGTCGGCGAAGAACAGGTAGCCGGGCAGCGCGGTGTCCTCGTAGGGGATACGCACCGCGCGGGCCGGGGTGCCGAGCAGGCCGGCCGCGTCGGCGAACGTCTGCTGCGAGGCCCTGGCCAGCCGCGCCGACTCGGCGTCGTCGGCGGGGTTCTCCCGGCGGTAGAAGTCAGCGGTCCGGTAGTAGTTGGACGCGCGCAGCAGGGCTTCGCGGGCGCTGACCCGGTGACCGGCGGCCAGCGCGTCCCGGCCGATGCGCTCGACGCGCGCCGCCGTTGCGCCCCACCGGGCCGACCAGGCTTCCTCGTCTCCCTCGGGGATCTTCCGGCACGTGACCAGGACCTCACCCAGGTCGGCGCCGCCGTAGGCGGCATAGCCCGCGGCCCGCAGCGCCTCGAGGGAGAAGGACTCGTCGTCGTAGAGGAACTTCATCTCCGGCTCCCTTCCCTGAGGGAACGGAACGGCACCGTTCCATCTAGCTCCGACCGTAGCACATGGAACGGTGCCGTTCCGTTCGCTATGCTCGTGAGCGTGGCAGTGCAGCAGAAGAAGGGCCGGCCGGTGTCCGGCGGGGCGGTCCTGCGCGAGCGGGTGACCGAGGCGATCACCGAAGCGGCCTTCGGCGAACTCGCCGATGCCGGGTATGCACGGTTGTCGATGGTTGCGGTGGCCCGGCGTGCCGGGGTGGGCAAGGCCGCGCTCTACCGACGCTGGCCCTCGAAGCAGGCAATGATCACAGAGTTGATCCGCAGCAAGGTCACCGAAACGCTCCCCCGCACTCCGGCTACCGGCGACCTGCACACCGACCTGCGCGAACTGCTCGCGGCTTACCGCAGCCAACTGGCCAATCCGCTGCTCGCCCTGATCGGGGCCGAACTGCTCGCCGAATCCCGCCGCGACAGCACCCTGGCGACCATGCTTCACACGGAAGTGGCCGCGCCGCGGCGGCTCGCGGCACGCGCGATCCTGCAAGACGCGATCGACCACGGCGAACTCCCGCCCACGCTGGACATGGAACTCGCCACCGACCTGCTCATCGCGCCTCTCGTCTTCCGCATGGTGCTCATCGACGAGCACAGCGACGACGACTACCTCGAAACACTGACAGCCGCCACCCTCGCAGCCCTGAAGGCGGCCGTCCGCCGGCCCTGACCGTCAGGGCGGCCCGGCGACGGGCGCCAGGCTGTCCCACGTGCGGGGCTGGTGGTGAGCGATCCGCTCACCACCGCAGCGTCTGCACACGGTTCACCGCCGTCATGCCGGGCCCCTCCACGTGGTACGGATCGGACCCGGGCAGCCTCGGAACCGGCCCTCGCACGTCATCGGCGACAAAGGTCTCCAGCTTCCCGGAACCTGCGCGACGACTGCGCGGTGCGGTGCAGAAGCCGGGCGGGCGAGAAGCTGGACGCGTTCAGCAAGCTGGGCGCGCGGCCCCGGTTCTCCTCGCGCCGCTCTGCCTCGAGCCGATGCGAGATGGCGGGGCCCCGATTACTGCATGATCGTGCGTGGCAGGTGCCTCGGGTCGGCCAGGCAGTAGTAGAACTGGAGGACGTGGCCCCGCCCAATCTGGATCTGTGTGGGCTCGTAAGCGAGCGGATACGCGCCCGGGTCCGCCTCGACAAGCTCTCGGAGCTCCACCGCGGTCCAGCTTCCGCCACCGAACCGCGCTCGCCGCCGTCGACCGTCAGCAGCACTCAACCGGGCCGCCGCACTCGCCGCAGCACAGCTCATCGTCGGGTTCCGCCAGGTCCCGGAAGGTGAACTCCGCCGGCCAGCCGCCCGCCTTCCAGCCGCCCGCCTTCCAGCCGGGCGCGACGGGGACAGCTCCCACTGGTACTCCAGGGACGCTCGCTTCGACAGCCGTTCCCACTCTGCGTCTGTCAGATCGCCGCGCCCCATGTCCACATCAACGACCCGGACATCACGTAGTCACATGATCGGCCGGACAGCTCCCAGTACTGCAGGTCAGCTGCTGCAAGAGGCCGCCCTCACCGGTCAACTGGAGGCCGCTCGCGCGGGCCCGATCGACCAGCTGCCCGATCAACTGGTCGTTCAGCAGATCCGCCGACAGCTCGACCGGGCGGACCTCTTCAACCGCCTCGACAGAGGCAGTCACGTCGCTCATCAGGTGTTCTTCCTTGATCGGGAGTTACACCGCTTTTTTGCAGTCCCCAGGCGGCGGCTTGGGCAGCCGGGCGGGCAGCGGGCCGAGCCAGGGTGCGAGCCAAGACGCGCTTTCCCGGGTACTCCGCAGGCCTGGTTGCGGCGTGTGAGTTGCGGCCGAACGAAGCACCGGAAGGGGGAAACCCTGAGTTCCTCCACTCGGGCTACCACCATGGAGACGACGTTCATTGGTTGGTTCCCTTGTTGGTATGGCAGACAATCGGCGTCCCACGGCGCTTCTTCTCGATCGACTCCCCTTGGTGACCAGTCTCGTAGGAGCCTCGGTATGGCGTGATGCGGCGAAGGGGTCGGTGCTGCTCCCGGTTGCCCTGGCAAGACTCGTCCTGGGCCTCAGGACGCATCGGGGGCTACTCATCCTGCGCGGGGGCTGCGGTGTGGTACTTGGACTGTTCGGCGCGGCGGTGGCGTTGTTGGCCGGCCAGGCAACGGGAAACGGGCTGTTATACCCCCTCATCGATGACCATGATTACCAGCACTCGTGGGGTGGACCCACGCTAGTGGGGGCCTGGGCAGCGCATGCAGCTCTCGCGATTCCGGTGGTGCTGGTCGCGCTCGGTGCACTGCGCGGTGTCACGGTTGCCGACCGGGCGCTTGACCGGGGTGCCTCCGGTGAACGAGTTCCGTGGTGGCCGGTCCTGCTGGCCGGGGTACTGGGGGTACTGACGGTACTGCTGGTCACAGCCTGGCTTCACCAGCTATAGAGTCGTCTCATTTGGTGAGTCTGCGATAGAAGATGAGGGTGCAGGCGATGCTGGTGTAGGCCAGGAAGTCAGCGATGCCGTCCCAGGCGTGCGGATGGCTCGATGCCCTTGCGGGCGATGCGGTGGGCGATGCCTCGTTGCCGTAACCATCGTCGCAGGTGAGCGTAGTCGTAGGCGTTGTCCGGTCAGCGCCTGGCTGTCATGTTGTTCGCTCCTGAGATCCCGATAGCGATGACTCGTTTCGCTGCCCATTAGGATTCGGGCCTGTCAGGTCCCTCCTTTCAGGGCCCGCATGTTCACCGAGTCGATCGCGCACCGGCTCCAGTCCAGCTCGCCGCGTGTGCCGAGCTCGTCGAGCATCAGGCGGTGCAGTTTCGCCCACACCCGGGCCTTGGTCCATTCCGTGAACCGGCGATACGCAGTCGCTCCCGACGGCCCGAACGACGGCGCCGGCAACTGCTGCCACGTGCAGCCCGACGTCGCCACGAACACGATGGCCGCCAGCACTTCCCGATCCCCGTGCCGTCGCCGGCCACCGCCTTGCGGCCTGGTCGGTGCAGGCGGTACCACCCGTTGCAACAAGGCCCACAACTCATCCGGCACCAGCCGCTCAACGATCCCCACGCTCGCAGACTACCGAGCCGATTGAGATGCCTTCTTTGGCCCGCCTGGAGTTCCGCCTCGGGGTGGCACTCCTCGCACGGCGAGACGATGTCCACCTCCAGCGCCGCAAGCGCCTCCTGCCGGGTGAGTGTCCCCCCGGAAGCCTGCGAGCAACGCGCCCGGTGCAGGATGCCGTGCCCGCCACCCTCCAACGGCACGTGCGCGAGCTTCCACCCCGCCGCCAGCTACCGTCCGGCTGGCTCTGCCGACACCCGGCCCGGCACGCGGATGGCCTCCGGGGACCACCTGTACCGCCGCCAGTAGTGCACCGGCCACCCGTCGTCCTCGAGGAAACAGACCCTCATCAGCAGCGTGACGCGCCCGTCGGCGTGCTTGAACTTCACGAACACGGTCGCCTGATGCCGGTGGCCGCCGACTCGCACCTCCACCCGAGGCCGCCGGTCCGACGGGTAGGCCTCGACGTCCGCCCCGGGCACGCCCGTCGGCAGGTCCCCGTGGTGGACGCGCACTACATCGCTGTCGTATGCGGATCACGGCCCCGCCGGAGCACGAGGAGTTTCCCGCCCCGAGGGTTTCGGAGACGTCTGCGAGGTAAGGCGACCAGCCGGAGCCGCTGGTTTCGCCCCCCGTTCGGGCGGTTCCCCGAGAGGCTCCCCCCTCTCGGCGGTCACGCCTTGCAAGCCGGGGCCTGCTCCACTCAGGCCCCGGCCGGCGAGGAGGTTACATGGACGAGATGACCCGCATGCACCGCCCTGGCGAGAAAGTCCCCGCCAGCGGCATCTACGAATGCACCTGCGGTCAGGGCCACCGCTTCACCATCACGAGCACAAACGTGCAGGGCCACACCTTCCCGCCGGTACCGGAAAACTGCTCCGGAGTCGGCTGGAACCTGCTGATGCCCGCCCGCGCGGAGCGCAGCCCATAAGACAGCCGATGCGCCCGTCTGGCCGTGCGGGGCCAATGCAAGCGGTCAAGGCGGGCCTCAGACGCGGTCCCGTCAAACGCTGACCCGCCTGCCGCGGCAGGACCGCCACCCTTAGGAACGACCATGCGCATCAACAGCATCACCGCCCGCCGGGTCGCAGCCGCCGCCCTCGCGGCACCTATCCTCGCGCTCGTCGGGGTCGGCACGGCCGCTGCCGCGCCACAGCAGACCGCCACCGCCACCGCCACCCACCAGTCCGTCGTCGACCACGGCGGCTGCTGGGGTTACGGCTGCGGCTACGGCGGATACGGATACGGCGGCTATGGCTACGGACCCGGATTCGGGTACGGACCTGGCTATGGCTATGGATACGGACCCGGCTACGGCAACGGCGTCATAGTGATTCTCGGGTAACCGCACGGCTGGAACCTCATGATCCCCGCCCGCGCGGAGCGTAGCCCGTAGACCCCCAAGCAGCCCGCCCGGTTACGTGGTGAGTGCCGGGCGGGCGCCCCACGCGGCCCCGCCGGCGCGTCCTTCCCAACCCTCGGCGGGGCCGCCCTACTGCCCGGGGCCCTCGGCCGACGCCACGCGCCCGCGCCCCGCCAACTTCACGCCTCGCCCCAGAGCCGCATCTGCTTTGCTGCGCGCCATCGTGGCGGGGCTCACTCACGCGTCCCGGACCGTACGGTCTCTAACGCCCCCGGCACTGACCGGCCAGATGAGCATGCGGACGGGCGGTTCACCGGCGTGTCCTCGGGTACCCGATGGTCCTGCCGTGAGGGACAACCG